>NZ_JAAHHU010000350.1:0-4547 GCF_010672095.1 Moorena sp. SIO3I6
TTTCTACCTTTTACCATTTGTTTGAAGGTTCACAACTTGCTTCTACGTCCTAGTCTCTATCACTGTTTCGACTACTTTTGCCTAATGGATAGCTTTTTTAAGGGGGGCTGGGGGGGATCATAATCTTGCGGAAAACTTTGAAAACACGCCCTAGGGGGGCGAAACCATACCCAGAATCAGCAACGCCGGATCGCTTTTTTGATCAATCCTATATTTACATTTCCACTAAAAATGCTTCGCAACTTTAATCTTGCTCTTCTTCCTCTTCAATCACTCTGACTTGTTTTGCATACAGCTTCCCATTTTTTTCGTATCCTTTAACTTCAACTAAAGTGCCTTGAGTAAGCTGAGATGCAGAATCCGAACCAATGTATTTCTGATTAAATGTAATGTCTGAACTGCCATCATCAGGTGCAATTTTACCCCAGTGTGAGTTGTCTTCATTACGCCCGATGTATTTAATCCGACCAGTTTTGATGAACCATGTCTGAATTTGGTCACGTAATTGTATAAACTTTAGATGATTTGGGGTAATTTTCAGTGCTCGATCACAATAAGCTAATGCTTCTTCCCGTTTTCCTAAGCTAGATAGGGCATAAGTTAACTTACGGGTAACAATTTTTAAACCCGGAATATTGGATAAGCTTTCATCAATTTCAAAGCCTTTTGATAATGCTTCAACAGCCTTTTCAAAATCTCCGCGTTCTATAAATGCCTTACCCATTGCTGTATGAACCTTTGCGAGATATTTTTGCTCGTTAAGTTCTTCGAACAATTTGATACTGTGGCGGAAATACATTTGTGAACGCTCAAAGTTTTCTTTACCTTTTTGATGAGCTTTGAATTGTCCGAAGCTATTGGCTATGATTGCTTCCCCTAGTTGATTACCAAGGTTGTGTGCTAGGTAAAAACTATCGCTAATAATTTCGTGAATATCATTTTCTTTATAATGCTTTTTTGAAATCAGAATATTCAGAACCTCTTCCAATTGCTTGTGATTGCTACTCTTTATAGAAATGTTGATTGCTAAGCGGGTTGCCTGTAATGCTTCTTGAACATTTTTTTGATTATATAAATTGTTAGCTAAATTACGAATAGAATAGATTAATTCATTGATTTCAAGATGTTCATAGTAATTTTCTAATAAAATAAAAACTTCCCAAGATTTAATGAATTTTTCATATTTTTTTAAGGAATTAGCCAACCTAAACAACATGCTTGCATAGTCTTTAGGATTTATATCATCACTTAGATCGATTGCTTCATTTAAAATTTTAAATGCCTCTTTTTCTTTATGTTGTTCGAATTTATTTTTGAATAAAAATGGCAATCCAATAGCAAGCTGTTTTTGGTCATTGGTGTCTTTGGCGATTTTAATTTGTTGTTCAAAGGCTTGCTGTGCTTCCTTCAATAAATTATCTTTTGCTTTCCCTTTTGCTTGCCTACCTTTTTCTTGCAGAATTTTTCCTCGAATATTATAAAGGGTAGCCAGTTTTTTCTGATTTTTTTGATTGTCAGTATTCAAACATATTTTAATTGCTGCATTTATTGCTTCTAATGCTTCTTCAAAACTTTTTTTATTAGATAAACCGTTAGCTAAATTTCTTAGAGTTGAAACTAACCCATCACTATTGAAACTTTCATGAATATCTGCGGCAATTAATAAAATTTGCAAGGCTTCACTTAAATATCGCTGCTTATACAGTTCTCCTCCTAAAGTCATTGCACTAGTTGCAGCTCTCCGAAGCTCTCCTAAATTTTTAATAATAAGAATCGCCCGCCTCCATCGCCCTTGAACTTCTTCTATTTCTAGAGTGCCTTGTTGTAGATGGAGTTTGTATAAACTTATCAGTCCATTAGCAAGCTGATAGTCCTTGATAGCTTCGGCGATTTTAATTACTTCTTCAAAAGCCTGCTCTGCTTTCTCTAATTCGCCCTGTTCCTGGAGCACTCCTCCTAAATGCTTCCACCCAATGGCTCTTGATAAATCATTACCAATCTCTTTATCAATATCAATTTGTTTATTAAAAGTTTCAATAGCTAATTCCAGTTTACCTTGTTTTTGGTAGACGCCACCCAAGACATTCAGTACCTTAGCTTCGCGCATCTTGCGAGTATTTAAATCCGGAATCTTTGGTAGATCATCCTGGGCAGATTCCAATATTTTTTCAGCTTCTTCAAATTCTTTTGCAAAAGACCAGTAGCGAGCCTGATGCATTTTATATTTAACCACTGCCTTCCAATCTTGGAATTGCTCTGCCCAAGATTGAAATCTTGCCGTCAAAGTAATTGCCTTGTTCCAGTAGCCATGCTTTTCAAATAATCGGTGTAGCTGTAAGGCAAATTGGTAGTTTTCCAATTTGATCTGGTCTGTTTCAGCTTCATGAGTCTGCAACCACTCGGCAGCTAAGATCACATCATCCAAATTTGCAGCAGCTTCATCTACGACCGTCTCATCTACGACCGTCTCATCTTCTAAATTTTCAGGCTGTAACCATTCCACAAAAAATTTAGCATGGCGTTCTTGTGCTGTAGCTAGTAACCTTCGCTTGTGAGCCAGATCCATTGCATATACTCGTACTAACGGATGCAGCACATAACGGTTTTCTCCCGTATCTACATAATCCAATAAGGACAAATTATAAATCCGCCTCAATTTACGCTGAGCTTGTAAATTCTTCTGGCATCCTGCTGTTACCATCGCTGTTTTTTTAGCAAAACCTTCCGCTGCACACACGCTTAAACAGGCAAAAAAATCAATTTCATCCTCTGAAAGCGACTTCAAGCTAAAATTTAATGAAATCTCGACATTAAGGTCTTTATCACCTTCTATTTTGAGTTCTTCCAAGAGTTCATCTTTCTCTTCTTCTAGAGCCTGGGCATAGTCGTCCAAAGAGTCGCGTTGTCCTTGTAATGCTGCACCTACTACTCGGAGTGCTAATGGTAATCTGCCAACAATTTTCGTTATCCGCTGAGCTGCGGCTAATTCGCTATTGATCTTGGATTCACCCAGAATTTTTCTTAGTAAATCTAAAGCATCCTTTTCCGGTAGCGATCGCAGCCTAATCGTCTGAGCTTCTGGCACATCTAAAGAAACAGGTAGAGTCTGATTCCGGGTAGTGACAATCACAGCACAACTGTTGCCCCCTGGAAGTAGCTCCTTGATACTTGCTTCTTCCGCATTATCGAAAATCAGTAGCATATCCCTTGGGGCAAACAAGGTTTGCATAATCTGCTTAGGTTCTCTGTCATCCTCTGGGTCGATGGGCTTGTCAATCAGCCGTGCAAACTGCCGTGCGATGGTATTTAAGTCCTTGTTATCCACTCGCAAACCAACCACTCCATCGGGAAATTCGTCTTTTTCGTCTTTTTCGTCTTTTTCGTCTTTTTCGTCTTTATGGATGGTGGCAAAGTGATACGCTAAGGTAGATTTACCCATCCCTCCTGTTCCCGTGATTACCACAATCTTGCGTTTGTGATCTTGCTGGGACAGTAGCACCTCTTCTAGCTGCCTTAGCTCCTCTTTACGTCCAGTGAATCTTTCTATATTGTAGTCCGGTACTATAAAGGGGTCAGGGGATGAAGCATCAGTTGTTAAGGTTTTAGGCTTTGGTGATCCGTTTTTTTTTTCCGTTCCAAGACCTTCAATATTGCGCAGCAATTTCACTGTTGCTGGTTCCGTGCCGTCCTTTCCTTTGGGCAGTCTAAAGCTTGCATCGCAACCAATCTGCAATCCGCCCCCCTGTTTTTTCTCTGCTTTACGGGGGTAGATGCTCAGGGAGGCGGTATCCCCTTCGATCTTCAATTCGCATAGTGAATAACCATGCACCCGTTCCTCGTTTTTTTCCCCCCAGCCTTCCATACCGAACAAGGAACAGCCTTGCAGTGTGCGTCGAGGATTCGCACCACCTTCCGCCAAGCTGCTTAGGTTGGACTCGTGCATATGTCCAAACAGATGCAAAGCAAATCGTTCCGGCGGGCTGTGAATCTCACTATTTAGCTGCTCTTTGGCTTGGTCGGTTAACCAATCCTGGGGGTGGTGGGTAAGCAGCAAACAAGCATGGTGTTCTTTTGCCCAAGACGGTCCATTTGGATTACAGGCTCCATTGAACTGGCGCGGATGTAGAGCCAGCTTACCTTGTCGGTCACCGCCCATCAGTTGCAGAAACGCGCTATTGAGTCCTAAAATTCCGAGTTTGAACCCGTCTTTCTCTATTGTTGCTGAAAAATCTCCTGGCAGTATGCCCTCTGAATAGATGTCTGGCTTAGGTACGGTTATATTTTTCCACCATTCAACATAATTCTCGAAAGCTGTAATTACAAGCTGTCGCTGAGGAGATTCGATGTTATACCAAAATGGATTTTGGATATCAGGATTGTTCCACATATCCCTCAGACAAATCAATGCCAGGTCAGATTCGTTATCTGGTCGAACCAGGTCGTGGTTGCCAGGTACAGCCAGAAACTTCGGCTCAAATCCCATCTGGCGAAACTTGTTCCAGAAATTAGTTAATAGTTTATCTACCTGTTGGAATTCCGATTTACTA
>NZ_JAAHHU010000351.1:0-4506 GCF_010672095.1 Moorena sp. SIO3I6
AGCAATCTCTTTGTAGGAGTAATTGACTCGACGCAGTAACCAGACTTCTGCCTCACGGGCAGTTAAGCCATATTTATGAACTTCAGCTAGGGCTATACTATGAATGGATTGACGTTGGTCTTCGAGGGTAACTAAAATATAAGGCTGCTCAGATATCCTCAGGTTGAGCCATCTAGCCCGAATCCGAAACGTTGTGGAGTTACTTGTAGTAATCTCTGAATCTATAATTACAGATTGATGGGGATAGAATTCATCACTGTCTTTCAAGGCTTGGCAGACACGCCAGATTTCTTGAGGCACCACCTTAAGATGTTTGCTGTTCGGTGTAAGTTGCTCACAAAAAACACGAGCGGTTTCATTGGTATGAACCAACTCTCCTTGTGTATTCAGAATTAAAACACCGTCAATAAAACCTTCTAGTACTCCTTGCAGTAGACCATTGTCTAACTGTTGCACCTGAGGAGCGGATTTTTCTAGAGTGTTGCTGAGAGTATACATGGTCTGTTGAGCGACTAACTGGATTTAAACTGTAATGGTGCTTTTGACCCATTAAGAATTAAATTCGCCACGGGTCGCACCTGTTGAATCACACTTGGCTTAGTTATTTGTTACAGCGCCTCTCAACCAAACTTTTCGCAAAAAATCGGACAAAAAATTTTTTTGGGCTTTTTTGCGAAAAACCCCCCGATCACTCGTGTAAATAAATACTGGGTGACTTTTGCCATTCCCCAACATTGATGCCTAAGATGTCTAGGGATGGTCAATACTGAGTCCAGTCTTCGGGCTGCCCTTTGTAGCGCTTCTCATGAGGAGTAGAGGTTAGTGCTTAGTTTGAGCATCTACCAAAAATTAACCAACTACTAACAACTAACGTGATAAGCGCTATGGATAGACTAATGCGTACTAAACGCGATTGGCCGTAGGCCACGCTACGCTCCGGAAGCTGAGGTCTTTGGCCACGCTTTGCGAACGCTTCCGCGCTTATGCGATTGGCCGTAGGCCACGCCAAAGGCGATGAAGCTGAGGCCTTTGGCCACGCTTTGCGAACGCTTCCGCGCTTATGCGATTGGCCGTAGGCCACGCCAAAGGCGATCGCATTTACAACAGGGACATTACCGATGAAAAATCTAGATCGAATACTCCGTCAACTGATTGCTGAAGCATGTAATCATCCACCATTAAGTCTGGAACGTCGGCAAACACTGAGCCAGATACATTTATTAGTGATGAAATCCCGCAAGCTTTGGAAAGAATATACCCCATATTATAATGACGCTCTGCAAGAGATGTGGGAATATTGCTGTGGCCATCCTGAACAGTATGACCCGACTATCAAAGGTGTGATTACTTGGCTCGACGATGAACTAAAAAAACGACTGAGACGATTTCGAGATGCTGGCTATAGGCAACAGAAGCGGCAAATTACTGGCCTAAGTACAGAGGAAGGTAAAACTATTGACCCTGTAGATAGGGTACCAGCTGCTCCTGATCTACAGCCAGTTATGAAAATATGGCAAAAAACCTTGGATTGGGTAAAGACAGACCCAGACGGAGTGTTACGTCAGACTTGCTTTAGGAAACGCCCTGAGATTAATGCCCAAGTGCTAATCCAGCTTCGACTCCCTCCTGATCAGCCTTGGAAAGCCATTGCAGCAGAATTTAAGCTAACCCCACCAGAAGCTAAAGATTTGCCCAAATTCTATAACCGTAAATGCTTACCCCTGTTGCGAAAATTTGGTGTATGCGAGGGATATATAGAAGAAAAGCCAAAGACTGGTAGCTCGAAAGGCACCACAAAACCCCAACCTAGGAAAAAATCATGATACACAACGCCAACATGCTAGCAGATTGGTCAATCCCAATGCCGATTACCCTGTCGGCGCTAGAGATAGCTGAGCAATTCGCTCACTACCAACCCAACCAGCAAAAGGCTGAACAAGTCTATCTCAACACCCTGGCGGTGTGTGCTGTGAATAACTATTTACGGATCCTGGGTATTCCGACTGACCTAACTGCAGGGGATAGCTGGAATTCAGTAGTGCGCTTGGCTGAAAATGTGGCTGACCTGAGGGTAACCGGTTTGGGGCGCTTGGAATGTCGGCCTGTCAAACCCGGTGATTTGACTTGTCCCATTCCCCAAGAGGTTAGATTTAACCGGATTGGCTATGTAGTCGTTGAGATTGATCAAGAGCATACTGAAGCGACGCTGTTGGGATTTTCCCCAACCTCGGAAACTAGTCAATTAGTCATCCACCAATTGCGATCGCTAAAAGATTTACCAGCCTACCTCGATCAATTCCAACCTATGACACAACTCAGTCAATGGTTGGAGCATATGTTTGAAGCAGGTTGGCAGAGTTTGGAAACCCTTTTAGGTAACCAAGGTGCTGAGCCAGCTTTCGCCTTTAGAACCAAGTCTGATCAGACCATTAGGCGATGTAAACAGATTGAATGGGGAGCTAATCAAGGGGTAGCTCTGGTGGTGGCGCTCACCCCAGAATCCGAAACAAAGCTGAATGTTTTCCTACAACTCAATCCCATCAATGGTCAAACCTATCTACCCCCCAATCTGCAGTTGCTCTTGCTAGATGAGGAGCAAGAAATGCTGATCAATGCCCAAGCCAGAAACCAGGATCAAGCCATTCAATTGGATTTTAGTTGCGAACCCGGAGACCGTTTCAGTGTCAAGGTTGCTCTGGATAATGCCAGTGTGATCGAAGAGTTTGTAATGTGAAACTAGGATTGATCAAAACAGGCAACAGCGGATAAAGGAACTTCGGATCAGTAGGAAAGAGCGATGCAGCTCTGACTCCAGTAGGGAGTAGGGAGCTGTGCGACCCCGCGCTTTTTCAAAGCTAAGCGTGAACGCGCACTCCCTGGGAGTAGGGAGTAGGGAATAGCGCTCAGAAAATTGACTGTAGCTCATAAGTATGATCAACCCTATACCAATTCTGGAAATTAGCACTAAACATCAATTTCATCTCTCCATCTCCCCATCTCCCCATCTCCCTATCTCCCCATCTCCCCATCTCCCCATCTCCCCACCCTCCCTACCCTCCCCACACCTGCCACCCTCCCTGTCTTGCCCTATTCCCTGTTCCCTATTCCATACGCGCTATAACTGAAAATAACATCAGACAAAATGCTGATTTTTGACGGTTGATAGTAAACCGTCAACCGTCAACTGTTAAAAAACTAACCAATGGCAAAGCTAGTAACTCTTAAGCTGGATGGGGATTTTGAGGAAGGTTTTCGGGTCACTCTCGAAATTGGCTCAGAAAGCGAACGTCCCGAAACAGAACTTACTGGCAGATTGCCTCCAGCCCCCAACATCGTTAACCACTATCGTGAGTGGCGCTCAACCTATCGCAGTCTGGGCAACTCTTTGCGAGCAATCAAAATCAAACGAGTGGCAATCGGTGGTTCCATCAACAACCAGAGTCAGGGATTATGCGATCGCTTAAATCGGTGGCTCCGTTCAGAGTTATTTAGTCCACTGCGGGAAAAGTGGTTGGAAAAAGTCGGCACTACCGAAGAAGTCCGGGTGCTGATTCGTACCAAAAATCCCCAGCTCAGGCAGCTTCCTTGGCATCAGTGGGAATTTTTAGAGCGTTACCACCAAGCAGAAATTGCCCTAAGTACTCCAGAGTATCAACAACCAAGCAAATCGCACCAGAGCCGTGATCGACACAAGGTTAGAATTCTAGCGATTCTGGGCAATAGCGAAGGGATTAATATCCAACAAGACCGACAATTACTAGAGAATTTACCCTTTGCAGAGGTTACCTTCCTCGTAGAAGAACCACGGCAGAAGCTCAACGAAGCCCTGTGGGAGCAACCTTGGGATATTCTGTTTTTTGCAGGTCATAGTGAAACCGAAGCAGGAAGGGGTCGGATTCATATCAATCAGACCGATAGCTTAACCATTGACGAACTCAGAGAAGCCCTCAAAAAAGCTATAGAAAGGGGATTGTCCCTAGCAATTTTTAATTCCTGTGATGGCTTAGGATTAGCCAATGAGCTAGAACAGCTGCACATTCCCCACATGATTATTATGCGGGAGCCCGTACCGGATCTCATAGCACAGCAGTTTTTACAATATTTTCTCAAAGCCTTTGCCAGTGGTAAGTCCTTGTATCTAGCAGTGCAAGAAGCCCGGAAAAAACTGCAAGGTTTAGAAGATCAATGTCCCTGTGCCAGTTGGTTGCCAGTGATTTGTCAAAATCCCGCCGCCATACCCCCAACCTGGCAACAGTTGCGTGGCCATCACCAGCGCCACCTGCTCCAATCAGCCCTGATCGTCAGTGTGATGGTTACCATTTTAGTTATGGTAATCCGGCAGCTGGGAATGCTTCAGCTTTGGGAACTAAAGGCATTTGACCAGCTGATGCGGCTGCGACCTAATCCAGGGGTAGACACCCGTTTGCTGGTGGTTGAAGCCACAGATGCCGAGATCAAGCGCTATGGCTATCCCCTCCCAGATCAAACCCTAGCCCAAGTCCTAGA
>NZ_JAAHHU010000352.1:0-4475 GCF_010672095.1 Moorena sp. SIO3I6
ATAGCGCGCAATTTTACACTCAATTTATACCGTGAAAAAATGTTTAAAAACATGGCACAAGCTCAACGAATTTGTTCTTTTAGTCTAGACACGCTTAAGCCACTTTTTAGAATGAAATAGCCCTGCAGGGGAAATAGCCATAAATTGCTGCCGGATGTATTAGGTCATCGGCAATAACTCTTTCTTTCCATTCTTCTAAAATTCCATAAGCTTTTGTGGCTAAAAACTCATTATAATCTTGTTGTGATTGATCTTTTAGCTTACGGAATCGCCACCGTCCCACGTATAAAAGCTGTACATCTACATAAGGGTAAATGTCTTCAATTGATATGTCTCCATCTTTTAATACTTGAGTTCCCCAAAAAGGAGGAGTAGGGCGTTCTACATCTAAAGTTACTACATGGGAACGCTTAGTATCAATTACCACAGATTTTTTTGCCGATGATTCTTTTGCCAAAGATTCTTCATTATAAACAAATGAGTCATTCATATAAAGTTTATATTGATTTGCTTCGGCAAATGGCATTTGCCCCATCTCTTCTAAGGTTAGTGGGGGGGGAGGTGAATTTTCTTCATCTAAAAATCCTTTCAGGTCGTCCCAATTATCGTCAGCTTTTGCTGACATTAGTTTATCCATAAAATGCCAATCAACAAAAGCATTTTTACCATAGACAACTTGACCTTTATAGGTATTTTTGCAATCCTTTTCCACAAACTTAGGAGTTAATGCAGCGCCACCTAAGATAACAGGAACGGTAATGCTTTTTTCATTAAAAATTTCTAAATTATGCTTCATAACTGCCATAGTCTTGATCAACAAGCCACTCATGGCAATGCAGTCTGGTTGATGTTCTTCGTAGGCTTTGAGAATGTTATCGATTGGTTGGTTAATGCCTAAATTAATTACCTTGTAACCATTGCTAGAAAGGATAATATCAACTAGATTTTTCCCAAGATCGTGGAGGTCACCTTCTACGGTCGCAATCAGACATTTACCCTGAGTAATATCGTCAGCTTCTTCCTTATCCATATGGGTTTCTAAATACGCTACCGCCGCTTTTTTAGTCTCCGCCGATTTGATAACGGACGGTAACGGAATTTCTCTTGAACCATATAATTCCCCGACAGTCCTCATAGCCTCTAAGAGGCAAGTGTTAATAATCTGTCGGGGGGAATAGTCTTTTAAGGCTTCATCTAAAGCTTCCTCTAAACCAATAGATTCCCCATCAATAATATGTTGGTTGACACGTTCTAAAATGATTTTGTTCATTGCTAGTTGTGGGAGCTCGACACCCATTGATAAGATAGCTAAAGTATTGCTAAATCAATACTGATTTGGTTGATACCCTTCAGTATACAAAGCTAGCCATGTTGCAATTTGCCTATTGTATGTATTTACATCGGGATATTCCAGCATGTGAGTCAACAACACAAATTACAAATTATTATTTAGCAACCACAATTTAAATTTTTCCATAACTTACTAGAGTAAGTCTAGGAGATTGATGTAAATTTTTGTAAAGCAGCATGTCTACCAGCGATTCTACCAAACACCACGCATTCAGTTAAAGAAGAACCCCCTAAGCGAGAGGCACCATGAATACCGCCTGTCACTTCTCCTGCAGCATACAAGCCTTGAATAGGCTGGCCATTATTATCAATAACTTGAGCTTTAGGGTTGATGGTAACGCCTCCCATAGTGTAATGTACCTTAGGCCACAAGCGCATAGCATAATATGGAGCATGGAGAGGTTTTGCCTCTAATGGAATAGGCTTTTGCCAACTCTCATCTTTCTTATTCTCGACATACTTGTTGTAGCGATCGAGAGTTTCTTTTAAAGCTTGATAAGGCAGAGAATATGCTGCAGCAAGTTCCTCCAAGTCTTCAAACCTTTTCACAATATTCCTGCTTAAGTACCGATCCATACTGTGACCAGAAATGTTTATACCTTCCAAATCAGCAATACCAATGCTGGGTTGACCAACGTCTAAAATTGAATCTGCTCTAATTTTTCTGTCCGCTAATTCATTAAAAAACCGCTTTCCTGTTAAGGGATGAACCACTATCCCATAGGGAAAAACTGTATAAAAAAATTCGGTAGCAACTTTACCACCTTTCTCGTCAGGAGAACTCCAAGGTGATAACTGAATATATTCTAAATGGACAGAACTAGCACCAATCTTGATCGCCTCTAGCATTCCTTCAGCTGTAGTATCCAAACGATTAGTATTACCTACAGTGCTGGTTAGACGAGCATCATGAAGCATTCGGAAAGCAACATCTCCGCCAAAACCACCAGTAGCTAAAACGACACCAGTATTTGCATAGACTGCTCTGGCTTGGTTTTGCTTTTTGTCATAAACTTCAATCTCTCGAACATCCTTTCCGAACTTTGTGAGGGAAATATTGGTTTTGATATCAATGCCCAACTCCTTTACCTTTGAAAGAAGAGGTTTCACAATTGCTGTTCCAGAAAAATTGTGTAGCAGATGGATACGAGGAACAGAATGGCCGCCAAAGATTATGGGCTTATGTCTAAATTTGACAGCTAAATATTCAGTAAGCCACTCTAGTACAGAATTAGACTGTTGAGCAACTATCTTAGCCAGAGATGCATCATTCATATTCAAGCCAGCTCTCAACATATCCTCATACATGAGTTCCCAAGAGTCTAGAATACCGTATTGTTTCTGAAAATCAGTCCCCGCAACCGCTATCCCTCCATCACTCATGATAGAATTTCCGCCACAGGCGCTACGCTTTTCTAGAACAACGACCGATGCACCAGCATTTTTGGCTTCAACCGCAGCCGCTAGTCCAGCAACTCCACTACCAACAACTACCACGTCTGCCTCTGTATCCCAATTAGAGAAAGTAGACTTATCCATCACTTCACTATCACTTCACTGCTATTGTTAATCTGCTGTTAACCTCTCTCTGTAAGAATCATTTTACCAGAGACAGGACACATAAATATGTCTAGCATAAACGGCTCGTTTGGTTTAATCTCCTGCTTAAAATACAGGGGCTTTCACCATCGCTTCTCTGTAATTTTATAGTCATTAGCTGTTTGTTTACCGATATGATAACCTTGAACTAATTTATCATCAATTTATGTAATTGTACCGAAACAAAATTCTTTTAAACAAATTCCTTCTCCAACTTCTTGGTCGTCTATTTCTAGAATGGCGGGTCTGTATTCCAAGCATAGCTTACTTTCCATAGTCAATGGTTGATTTCTCAGGATGCTCGACCAAGTTGCGAAAGTTTTTGTGTCGAATTTCAAGTGATGTATTTTGTCTTGGATGCGGGCGTGGGCACTGGTTTGACGATGGGAAGAATCTTCTCCGTTTAACAATATTTCTTTTTCTGTTTGGGAGGTGTTCAGGAGCTTGAAATAATTGTATTTTTCTTGGCCGAATGTAGCTTCAGCACTCCAAACAATTCCGTAATCAGGGAAAAAGGCGTGAACAAAGTGGTAGCCCCAAAACTTGGGGTAATCTCCCTGATAAATTTTGCAATAACCTATAGCTTTTTGAGTGCGATCGCCTGTGTACACTGTGCACAGGAGTTTTGGTTGGTGAATGACGGCACGATGATTTTTTTCAGCGGGAACCGCCCAAGTGAATTCGGCGGCAACTTGGAATTGAATTTCTAGATTGGCTTCTGGCAAACAAATGGTTCCGGTTTGATCGTTTTTTTGGATAGAGATGTGTTGATTTGAGCGTCGGTGTTCGGAGGTATTGATAAGTTCCAGGGAGTAGCCCTTGGTGTCGCTCCACCAGGCTGAGTAATGCTCGATTGTTCCAGTTTTGAAATATCTTAGAGCAAGTAGAGAACCATCTTCGAGAAAGAAATGGTATTGTTCACTATACACAGGGGTTACAGAGGCGAAATATGTATCAGGTACTTGGTGAATTTTTGGAACACAAGGTTTTTTGGCAACGATGGAGGAGCCACCAATCTTGCCGCTTTGAAACAAGTCGCTAATGGTTTGATAAAATTGACGACGGTGTTCATAAACGTCTTCACCGACTAGTTTGATTGATTCTTCTTTTGATTGGAGGAATTTTTGATAGCGTTCTTTTACCCAACGTTTCCATCCTGTTGTTAAATCGATGAAACAAATGTCAGCAAATCCTACACGTTCGAAGTGATTTCGGTAGGTTTCGCGGGTTGGTAAATAAGAGGATTGAACCACTTCTTCTAGAGTGGTTTGCACTTCTGGTGTCAGAGTGTCATTGGCCACGTAATCTTCGATATAGATCAGGCCGTTTTCCTTCAAAGATCGAAAACAAATTTCCAGTATTTTATCGCGGTTTTCAATGTGTAAAAATGACAGAAAAGAAATGACGCTGTCAAATGAGCTTGGCAACAGGGCGTCAATGACTTGGGGACTTAGAATATTGCCTGTGAGGTATTGGATGCGTTCGTCAAGTCCCACTCGTTGGGTGAGTTCTTGGGCAATTTCGTA
>NZ_JAAHHU010000353.1:0-4470 GCF_010672095.1 Moorena sp. SIO3I6
TCTGAAGACGTGGATAATTGCCAGAACATCTTCAACCATCTCTTGTTCTGGGCTGAGGTTCTTTTCGTCGAGAACCAATATTTTAGTTTGGAATTTAGAGCACAACCATGAGATAAGATCGAATCCAAAGCGACAGAGCCGATCTTTGTGGGCAACGACAATATACTTGCAAGTGCCGCTGAGAACTCTGTCCAATAGGGAGTGAAGACCTTTTCTTTTGAAGTTGAGACCGCTGCCGATGTCTCGGATGACTTCTGCGTCTGGGTAACGAGACTTAAGAAACTGTACTTGTTGATCGAGATCATCTCTTTGAGAGCGGCTTGAAACCCTTGCATATAGGATTGCTGCTCTTTCGTCTCTATCTGTTTTTTTTGTTGAAATAGAGACAACTGAGTCAAGATTGTATCTTCAAAGTCCTCCAGGGGTTTTAATTCCTTGGATTTTGCCTTCGTCAAGCCACCTTTCAAGTGTCCTGGTACTGACCCCGAGCCTGGTAGCAGCGACTCGGGGAGGAACATAGTTAATTTGTTCATTCATTGACAAATTTGGGTCAGTACACTGACATGATCAAACAAGATGTTGGAAAATGTCAAATATGTCGGGAAAAATATTTATCAGGACTTAACTCCCTTAGTCAACTATCTTGGTTATGGCTAATGGCTAATGGCTAATGGTAAATAGTCAACCAATTCCCAATCCGCAATTACCCAATCCTGATATCTGTTACCAAGGTTCCTGCCTCAACTGGATCATCGACTTCCACAGCCATAGTAAGGGTGTAGTTCAATGCTGGTCTGGGCTTTCCTCCCATTGCTTGCCAGAATTCACCCAAACTCTGTAGGTTGCTCTGACTCAGACTAACTGTCCTGATCGGAGGTTCCATCCCCATGAGGCTTCCCTGTAATACAGCCGCTGGAATTATACGATGACGCAGTAGCACTTTCATTACCTCCCCCAGCCATTGGTGCTCTTCTTGCTCTGGTCTTTGACCATTACCTGTAAGAGCGGACCAAGCGGTGATTAGGTAAGAGCAATCCACTCGCACTGGATTACGCCTTTTGGTTGCCCTACCGTTACTGCGTTCTGTTGACCAGGTGGTGTTGCGTAACTCCAGATTCTCACGCACATCGTAAAGAAAAAGATTAATCGCTGGTTTGACACTAAAATCCTTGTCAGGTGTGGCAAAGCTAATAGTAACTGACGAGATTAGCTCAGGAGGTAGTTCGCCCTTGAGCAATTCCTCCAACGTTCTATCCAGGTCATGAATCATCTCATTTCCTCACTCTTAGCCCAGGTCGCCAAATCATCGGCAAACTGGCTGAGGTCAATCGGCAATTTGAGTTGGCAAGTACCCACTTTAGTCTGCAAACTGTCCCTTAAATCTTCTCCGTAACAACAATACACACAACTTAAACGTGCTTAGTGAATTGTTTGCACAGTTATTTGAGTTATTACGAATCATCACATTAGGCCAGCATACTGACCAAAATCACCCTCTATTAACACTTTTCCCATCTTCTGATACTCTCGCCGGACTGCACGCAGCAGGTGATTCATCTTGACAATTCCACCATCATCTGCTGCTATAAAAGCAGCAGCCAGAGCAATATTACGAATATTGCCCCCAGCAATCTCGCAGTTACGGGCGATAAAATCTAAATCCAGTTCCTCAGAGCGAGGTACAGGACTAGGCCAGATTTGCTCCCAGATCCGGCGGCGGTCTTTGAGATTAGGAAAAGGAAACTCAATAATAAAACGTAATCGCCGGACAAAGGCATCGTCCATATTAGTGCGGAGGTTGGTGGTCAAAATCGCCACTCCTTCGTACTCCTCCATCTTTTGCAGGAGATAGCCAACCTCAATATTGGCGTAGCGGTCATGGGCACTGCTGATTTCAGAGCGCTTGCCAAACAGGGAATCTGCTTCATCAAACAGGAGAATGGCGTTAGCATTGGCAGCAGCTGTAAAGATGCGATTGAGGTTTTTTTCTGTCTCCCCGATATACTTACTGACCACTTGGGACAGGTCAATCTTATAGAGGTCAAGCTCTAATTCGTGGGCAATAATTTCCGCTGCCATGGTTTTACCAGTCCCTGGTGGGCCAGAAAACATCACATTCAGTCCTCTGCCCAGGGAAAGCTTGCTCTGGAAGTCCCACTCTTCCCACACCAGCTGTCGATATTTGGCTTGATTACAAATTTCCCGCAACTGAGCCTTTTGATTAACTGGCAGGACAATATCATCCCAGCTGTACTTAGGCTGAATCTGACGTGCCAATGAACCTAGTTGATGACCAGATTGGGCACGGGCTGCTGCAAATAGTTCCGACAAGGTGGGTTTTTCAAGGCAGTGTGGGAGGTTGGGAGTGTGGGGAGTGGGGGGAGTGTTTTGGGCAATTCGCCAACGGGCTCGATTACAGGCATCGATCACGGCATCAGTAATTTGCTCGGAATTGAGGCGGAAGCGATCGCATAAAGCATCTAGCTCTGGTCTGTCTAGGGAAATACCAGCTGCGGTTAGTTGATTCTGCCAACACCAGCGACGAACAGTAAACTCAGGGATGGGAAAAGGAACAGTAACCATTCCCATTGCTATAGTTTTCTCTGGCCTCCAGGGTTTTTCACCAGCGAGGATAGTAATTCCTTGATGGTCTGCTATGATTCTTAGCAGAGATAGATATTGACTGGAATTCTCGGAACTTTGTATAGTTTGTTGTAGAGTTTCTAGTCCTTCTAGGTAAACTAAAGCTTTCTGAAACCAGGCTTGACGGTAAGCTAGTTTCAGGGTTAGCTCCAAGTCAGCTTTGGCTTCTACAACCCGAGTTAAATTTACGGTTAGCAACGGTGCTTCCACAGCCCTGGCAATAGCTTGGGCGGCACGGTGTTTAACACTAGTATCTGCACCCTCAAAATACAGTGCCAGGGGTTTGCTTGCTTGCCAATCTTCGACAACTATTGTTAATAAAGCCTGCTTTACTTCCTGATGTAACGGTAGTTCTTCCAGGGAAATAGTCGGCTCAAGTAAGGTCGAGAAGGGTTTCAGTCGCTGATCTAATCCTTTTTCTCCCAACAGCAGAGCCAGGACTAGCCCATCCAGTTTAAGATTGTGAGCGAGCAGAGTAGGCTGGAGCTGATTAGGGTCCGAGACCAGGTGTAGTAGACTATGACCTAGGAGAGGAGCTTCTGGGGTAAAGTGACTACGCCGCGCCAGTTTCGCTTCCCCAGTTGGACAGAGCAGATTCAGGACGAGATCCACAGTGGGTCGTTTACACCGGATATCGTCTTGGAGATAGGTGTAGATTCGTTCATAGCGCCGGTCTAGTTCCGGGGCGAGAGCGATCGCAATAATATCGACATCGAAAGCAGAGAGGGCAAAGGTTTCTTGGAGCCATGCTAGAGATGAGCCTGCCAGGATAGCATCAGAGGGTAACTCCTGTTCGGTTTCTGTATCTACCTGCAATACTGGTGTTCCTGGTGGCCGAGTCAGCAACTGTTCCACTTCTTCCTGGTCAACTTGCATCCCCCGATAGGGATTAGTTGCAGCCATGGAACCATAGGTAACTTGGGCAGCGGCTAAAGCTCGTTCTAGCAGTCCGTCTAAGCGCTGTAACAGCAGAAAGAGTTGCTGAAATTGGGGGTTGGGAGGGAATACCTGGGTTTGGTTAATCATGGATTATAGCAAGGGCAGGGAGCTAGTAGGGTAGGGTGGGCAAATTATCAAAGTTTGGCAATTTGATAGCGTGATCTAGTCCATTTGCCCACCAGAAAAGAGCGATTGGCCGTAGGCCACGCTACGCGATCGCACTGGCTCAGCTATTGCTTTAATCTGCTAGTAGGGTAGGGTGGGCAAATTATGAAAGTTTGGCAATTTGATAGCGTGATCTAGTCCATTTGCCCACCAGAAAAGAGCGATTGGCCGTAGGCCACGCTACGCGATCGCACTCGCTTGGTGTCTTGGGTAAAGCTTACGCTATTATTCTCCCCAAGCACTTAAAAATTCTACTTTATTTTTCATTTCTTCTGCTGATGAGCGTGGCAATTATCCTTAAAATTCGCCGCATTTCATCACCAATTTAATAGTTTTTAAACCCTAAAATAATCCCTGAATGTTATTGTATTTTTTCGATAAAATTAGTATTAATTATATAAAATTATCGGGCATTAAAGCTATAAATAAAACGCGCTTTGGTCATAGGCCCATTGTAATTGTTCTTCATCGCTACGGGACAACATTTGAGCTTCCCCTGTCGAGACAACATTCACGTTGCGAAGACGCAAGGCCGTTATCAGATAGCACACCATGGTATCTTCATCTAAATAAAGGCGAATCTGTGTCATGTTTAGGCTAAGGTTGCCTGATAATGTTGTTTGGCCAGTTCTTCATAGGCGGTTTGTTCGGCTGCGATATCTTCGTCTATTTCCTGACGGTTAGCATGATAATAAGTTAATGCGGCATAAACTTGAGTGATTA
>NZ_JAAHHU010000354.1:0-4463 GCF_010672095.1 Moorena sp. SIO3I6
TCACGACTTAGACCATTTTGTAGATTGGCAAAAAACTGCTCCATAAGCAAGGCAGTAGCCTTGTCTGGTACTTGCCACAAACTCATTACTAGAGTTTTTGTACCTGCTACAGCAAAAGCACGACGCAAACCAAAGACTCCCTCCCCAATTTTGATATTTCCCATTGCTGTATTACAGGCAGATAGGACGGTGAGTTCATTAGCCCAAAGGTCTAGTCCTGCTACGTCTTGGGCAAAAACAAAGCCTTTACCTGCCTCTGGAGGGAGATTGCCACCCGTTAGCCAAGTATTAGCACCTGCCAGAGCGAGTCCAGAACGTAGCATGGGGTTTTCTAATTTGACCCACGAGAAGCGATCGAAACCGGAGAGAAAGTGCTCCTGGGTGGGTGGTTGTGGTGGCAAGTCCTGTAAGAAGACACCGTGGGTGGCAAGGAGAATGATTAGAGGAGATTGGTTATTGGTGAGGTGGGACTCCAGTGCTTCAGATCCCAGATAGGGCTTGACTTGGAGCATTTCGGCAGCGCTTTCGCCAAGCAATCGCGTACCCAGAGCGCGGTCAAAGCGATCCCCAGTTACGTTACTGAGGAGTTGAACCTGCTTGTTAGTAAGGGCTTTAGGTTCTTGTTTTTCATTGTTGACAATTACTTCAGCACCTTCTGCTGCCAAATCAAAATCTGGGTCGGCAATAACAAGAGGGTCAGATGCCGATTTGGTAGTTTTAATTTGTGAGCGCAGGACATCGCGCCCGACGCTGAGATAACTGATGGTGTAATCGTCCATTAGTAGCTTTTCGACCGTATTGTCACTGGGGAGAATTTCAAATGGTACTAAGTTTAAGGCTCCATCAGGAGAGAGGAGCAGATGCTGGCAATCGCCATCAACTACTGAACCAATAGGGTCGAAAATGGCTTCGCGCAGTTTGATACCCGCTTCTGGGTTGTATTTCATCGGTTCCAATACTGGGTCGTTATCCCAGCCTTCAAAATCCATTAGAGTTCCTGGCTTCTTAGTTCCTGGAATTACTGACCCCCGGAAGACCCGAACCAAATTCTCAATTTCTTCTGCTAGTCCCAAGTCAATCATTTGTAATCGGTCTGGCTGTTTGGCTGGTAGGATAAAAGCTAGGTAGTGAGGGGATTGCCATTCTGGTTCTCCACGGGCAGGAATTGCCTTGAAGTTCCACACATAAAAACGCATAAACTCCACTAGCACTGTTCCTTCAGCTAGCAAGGAAGCCACAGTTGAGCCTTCAGCAGTTTCTAATTGCTGCTGTAGTTGAATTTCTGGAACCTGCGATGCCAACTTTTTCTGGAGTTTCTTATATCGGGTTTCCAGTTGAACTAAATGCTCTTGATAAGCCGTTACTTCATTAAGTTGGGGCCGAGAAAAGGTCAGGCGAACAATCTGGTCGCTCAACGATCGCAGTTGCTGGAACTCAGATGTAAGGTGAGGATAGTAACCACTAGAAAAAGCAAGGTTTTGGGCAGCCAAAGCTTCTGCTGTCAAGGCTTTGCGTTTTAGTACTACATCCAGTGCTACCTGCACCGCTTTATTAGATTTAGAAAGGTCTCCTGAGACTAAAGAGAGAAAGCCATCAAGCCGACCTCTGATTGAAAGGAGATAAGCCATGCGATCGCTTTCCGAACTAGTGGCAAATACTTGGCCAATTATGCTATTTTCGATTTCAGTTGCTTGGAACATCTGCTCTAATGCCTTTGCAGACTTATTGGTAGCAGCAAATAAAGAGGCTAAAGTATGCAGACTCTGAGCTACAAAGGGATGCTTTTCCCCCTGTAAGCGTCGAGTTAGATCCAAAGCATCTTCTATAAGAGGTTCAGCTTCACTGTAACGACCCTGCTGAATGTAGAGAGAAGCCAGATTATGTAGACTAGTAGCCACGGCAGGATGTTTATACCCAAACAAGCTTCGCCACAAATCCAGCCCTTGCTTTAATAAAGGTTCAGCTTCGCTATAACGACCCTGATTATTATAGAGCAGAGCCAGATTATTTACACCAGTAGCCACGGTGGGATGGCGATCACCCAACAAACGTTGCCACAAATCCAATGCTTGCTTTAAGAGAGGTTCAGCTTCATTAAAACGACCTTGTATTCGATAAAGCAAGGCTAAATTATTCCAACTTTGGGCTACATCAGGATGTTCATTACCCAACAGGTTTCTTCTTATATCCAACGCCTGTTCGTAGAGGGTTTCAGCTTCATCATAGCGCCCCTGCTCTCGGTAGAGCAAAGCCAAGTTATTCAAACTTTGAGCTACTCTTGGATGCTCATCCCCTAAAAGGTTTCGTGTCATTTCCAGAGATTGCTCTAAGCATAGTTCGGCATTGCTGTAGCGACCCTCCTCCCGATAGAGTTCGGCTAGATTATTGAGACTGTCAGCAACATAGACATGGTCATTTCCCAGTAGGGCTCGTCTCAATTCTAACGCCTGCTCATAATTAATTTTAGCTTCGCTATACCGTCCCTGTGCCTGGTAAAGCAAACCTAGATTATTGAGAGCAACGGCTATTAAAGGATGGTCATTACCAAAACAACTGTTCAATAGATTTAAAACTTGCTCGTAAAGATTTTCAGCTTCCCTATAGCGCCCCTGCTCTCTGTAGATTTCAGCCAGATTATTTAGACTTTGTGCTACTTCAGGATGCTCGTCCCTCAACAGGTGTTGCGTTATATCCAAGCCTTGTTTGAATAGACGTTCAGCCTCACTGTAGCGACCTAGATCCTTGTAGAGCGATGCAAGATTATTCAGACTTTGGGCTACATCAAGATCTTCATCTCCCAACAAGTGCAGCCTCATCTCCAGGGATTGTTCGTAAAGGTTTTTAGCTTTGTCGTAGTAACTTTGTAACTGATAAAGGGATGCAAGATTATTTAAACTTTGAGCCACAACATCGTGCTCATCTCCCAAAATACTTTTTGCCAAGTTTAAAGCCTGCTTGTGATACACTTCAGCCTCTTGATAGCGCCCCAGTGCTTGGTAAAGCAAAGCCAGATTATTGACACTGGTAAATACATCAGGATGATCGTCACCACGGGAACGTCGAGCTACATCCAATGCCTGTTCTGCAAGATTTAACCCTTGACTATGTTTGCCACTTTCATAAAGCTGGATAACTTTTTGGTTCATTTGATACCATGGGCTTTCTTTGATTGAATCTATCAGTTGTGCTACTAAATCCTGCAACCGATTCGCAGCATTTCCATTACCCTCCTCTGCCAAATCCGCTGCGAATTGTTTCATAACTCCTACTAACCCCTCATCTATCAAGTCTGAGTTAGCCTGTAAAATCTCTTTTTCCTGCTCAACAGAGCAGCTCAGCAGTAATTCAATCAAATTGAGATACTCTTGTAGACGTTGTTCTCCTGATTCTCCTATTGGCTCTACCAGTTGTGCTACCAAATTGAGCAACCAATCAGCAGCATAACCATCTCCTTCCTCTGCCTTATGGGCTGCTACCTGTTCGATCGCTTCCACCAACCCTTCATCTATTAGCTCTGAGTTGGTCTGCAAAATTTCTGATTCTTGCCCACTGGAGCAATTCAGCAGCGATTCAATCAAATTCAGATAGTCTTGGATGCGTTTTTCGTCCATTGCTGAGTTTCGATCCTTAATTGTTGGGACTTCAATTATGCTGTTACTGTATATTCCATATAGAGAACCTGACAATCTGAGCTGCGATCTAGGTACTCCAATAATTGATTTAAATGCTTTTCATTGAGTTGTAATGGTTTTTGAATTCCTCTCGGCAACCAGTCCAGGGGGGGTTTATCCGTCGTAACAATTGCCACAAGCTGCTCTAGACCTAGAGTCCCAGTTACCTTAAAAGATGTTTTGGGCGAACTGTTCTGGGGCAAAATGGTTATCCCAGCAGGTAGATAAGGCTCGGGAACATAACCTGATGGGGATAAACAATACACCTTTCCTGTTGTTCCTTTATTGAGCAGTAATAAGTAACCCACACTGTCAAGATTGACTCGAAACTTAATATTACTCCCAAGACGAACGGAGTCATGGAAAGAACTCCCCATATCTAACTCGCTGGCAAGTATTGGTCCCATTTGGTCGGTGGGAGTGGACTTGTTCGCCAACTGCTGCCAAAGTTGCTCGAAGGTGAGTCCCTTGTTTAACCACAGGAATAGATCGTTACGAAACCTTTCGCGGAAGTTCGAGGGTGTGTTGTAATCGTGAGTTAATGCCCTACGTTGAACTTCTCTCTTAAAGGTTAGTAACTTCCCTCGCTGTATCAGTTCCTCCTCTGTATTTAGGTTCGCTGCTGCCTCACGAAAATAAAACCAGATATCGGGTTTGCCATTACTCTCAAAAGCTGCAACTGCTCGTTCGTATTCTTCCACAGTTCCAGACTCGGCACGGGGTGTGGGAGTGCCTAAGCGATTCCACATAATGCCCACAAATAGCTCGTACTCTTCCATATTGCCAATCTGA
>NZ_JAAHHU010000355.1:0-4439 GCF_010672095.1 Moorena sp. SIO3I6
TAACCCAAGACAATGTCGCCACAGCAGACTTCAGCGCCTTCAATGGTCGTGAAGCGGAATTCCGGGCAAAGGGTGTACGTATTTTCCCAGACAAGACTGTTGCTCAGGATGTGGAACCAGAGTTCATTGCTGTCTCAAGCGATGGTACTACAGCCTTTGTCAACCTCCAGGAAAACAATGCCTTTGGGGTGGTAGACCTGGAGTCCGCTACAGTGGTGGATATCGTGCCTCTGGGTGTGAAAGACCACAGCCAAGGTCAGCCCACCCTAGAGCTATTTGAGTTCAATGACTTGCCTGTACTTGGTACTACCGAAGGGGGTCAAGAGATTAAACTGGGCGGACTGTCTGGCTTATTCTACGAAGGGACGGATGCAGCAACTGGCAACTTGAAGTTTGTCACGGTTCCTGACCGGGGACCCCATGGCAAACCCACTGATGTGGATGGAGATGGGAGTAAGGAACGACCCTTTGCCTTACCGGATTACCAAGCTCGGGTGATCCGCTTTGAGTTAAATCCCAGCTCTGGCGAGATCACCATTACCGAAACCATTTTCTTGACCCGTCAAGATAGCACCACACCAATCACAGGACTACCCAATATTGCCGGGGTGGATGAAGAACCAGTAGACTTATCTGGCAATTTGCTGCCCTTAGATGAGTTTGGTGCTGACCTGGAAGGGGTAGTAATCGCTGCTGATGGCACCTTCTGGATGGTGGATGAGTACCGTCCAGCTATCTACCACTTTGATGCCCATGGTGTTCTGATTGACCGCTTTGTTCCCCAAGGAACAGCTGCCTTGGCTGGTGCAGCAGTGGGAACCTTTGGCACTGAGTCCTTACCTGAGGAGTACGCCAATCGCCGCCGTAACCGTGGCTTTGAGGCCGTAGCTCTGGATCCAGAGGATAATATCCTCTACGCCTTTATTCAAACTCCTTTACAGAATCCAGACCGTGCTACCTCTGATAGCTCTGATGTGATTCGCATTCTCGGAATTGATACTACCACAGGTAATGCCGTTGCCGAGTATGTTTACTTGCTCGAAGACCCTGCTTTACGTAGTGGAGGACGAGTAGATAAGATTGGTGATGCGGTATACGCTGAGGATGGAAAATTATTTGTCATTGAGCGAGATTCCGCAGTTGGTGATACAGCGAAGAAGTTCATCTTCCAAATAGACCTGACAAAAGCCACTAATTTACTTGCTCCGGATGCCCCCACACTACCTACTGGCTCTACTCTGGAGCAGTTGAGTGCGGATGACCTAGATGCTCTTGGGATTCAGGCGGTCAATAAGATTAAGGTGACAAACCTGCCTTCCATTGGGTATCTCGCTGGTGATAAACCAGAAGGTCTAGCGCTACTGGATGATGGCAAACTGGCTGTACTCAATGACAATGACTTTGGAGTACTCGATCAGCAGATTCCGGTGGATGGCTCGGTTCCTCTGAACCCCAATCCAACTCCTGTGGTCTTAGGTCTGATCGACCTAGGTGAGAACAATGCCCTGGATGCCAGTAATGAGGATGATGGCATCAACATCCAAAATTGGCCCGTTTTCGGTCTATACCAACCAGATGCGATCGCATCCTTTGAGGCAAACGGTCAAACCTACTACGTCACTGCCAATGAAGGGGATATCAGGGATGAAGAGGAACGGATTGCAAACTTGACCCTCGACCCAGAGGCCTTTCCCGATGCTGAAACCCTACAACCAGAGTCTCAACTGGGTCGTTTGAGAATATCTACCATTGATGGGGATTTGGATAATGATGGTGATTTTGACCAGCTATTCTCCTACGGTGGGCGCTCCTTCTCAATTTGGGATGAGTTTGGCAACCTAGTGTTTGATAGTGGTGATGACTTTGAACGAATTACAGCTCAGCAAGTTCCTGAACTATTTAATTCTAGCGGCACTCCTGATACTTTTGACGACCGCAGTGACAATCAAGGACCAGAACCGGAAGGAATTGTCACCGGGGTCATTAATGATCGCACTTACACGTTTATCGGTCTCGAACGAATAGGCGGCGTGATTGTCTAGGATGTCACTAATCCCACGGCTCCTGAATTTGTCCAATATCTGCCCAATGATAATGGTGGCAATCCAGATGATCCAGTAGACCGTGAGCCTGAGGGGCTAACATTTATTCCTGTAGAAGACAGCCCCAATGGTGAACCCCTGCTGGTAGTGGCTCAAGAAGACAGTAAAACCATTACTGTCTTTTCAGTCAACCCCGGTCCGGGAACTCCATCAGATGACGAACTAGTTGGCACCGAAGCTGATGAGACAATCATTGCTGGAGCTGGAAATGATCTAGTTGCTGGTGGCTTAGGTAATGATACTATCTTTGGGGGTAATGGAGATGATATATTACGAGGTGACTTCAACAGCCGTTCCTCTAACAATACCCTTGGAGGGGATGATGTAATTTACGGGGGTGCTGGAAGCGATCGCATTGGTGGAAAAGCCGGTAATGATTCCCTGTTTGGTCAGAAAGGTGATGACCAAATCTGGGGTGATGCTGGGGATGACCTACTGCGAGGCGGTCTTGGCAATGATACCCTATTTGGTGATAATGACTCTAGTGATGGTAGTGATACCTTCATCTTGGCAGCTGGTGAAGGAACTGATAAGATTGGAGATTTCCAAGTCGGTGAAGACTTCATCGGTTTAGCAGACGGGTTAACCATTGGTCAGTTATCTGTTACTCAGGAAGGCAACAACGCTGTGATTAGCTCCGGTGATGAAACCTTGGCAATCCTGAATCATGTCCAGGCTGAAACCCTGATCGATAATGCTGCTACGACTTTTATTTTTGTTGGTTAAGGCAGTGCAGTTGAAGGTGTAAGGTTGAAGGTGTAAGGTTGAAGGTGTAAGGTTGAAGGTGTAATGTTGAAGGTGTAATGTTGAAGGTGTAATGTTGAAGGTTAACGGTTGAAGGTTAACGGTTGACGGTTGTTCGCCCTTGGCGTTTGGTGTAGGGTAGGTTGTCTGTCAGAAGGCAGAATGTAGAATTCTTAATTCTTAATTCTGCCTTCTACATTCTTAATTCAAAAATGTTGTTCGCCCTTGGCGTTTGGTGTAGGGTAGGTTGTCTGTCAGAAGGCAGAATGTAGAAGGCAGAATGTAGAATTCTTAATTCTTAATTCTTAATTCTACATTCTTAATTCAAAAGGGACTCTAATGGTTGACTACCCATGATTGATTTCACAGTTGCTATCTGTACCTATAACGGCGAAACTCGTCTACCTAAGGTTTTAAAGCGATTACTGTATCAAATTAAAACCGACCATTTTGCTTGGGAAATTATGATTATTGATAATAATAGTACTGATAATACCAGCAAAATTGTTGAGGAATATCAATCCTATCCAGGAGCTTATCCTATTCGATATTACTTTGAACCAAAACAGGGGATAGCATTTG
Source organism: Moorena sp. SIO3I6 (assembly GCF_010672095.1). Classification (NCBI taxonomy): domain Bacteria; kingdom Bacillati; phylum Cyanobacteriota; class Cyanophyceae; order Coleofasciculales; family Coleofasciculaceae; genus Moorena; species Moorena sp. SIO3I6. The sequence goes on from NZ_JAAHHU010000355.1 coordinate 3,429, forward strand.
CTCGACGCCGTGCTATCCAGGAGTCTAAAGGTGACTATGTCGGTTTTTTAGATGATGATAATATCCCTACTCCTGATTGGGTTAGTGCTGCCTATAATTTTGGTCATTCCCATCCAAAAGCTGGTGCTTATGGTAGTCAAATTTATGGAAACTATGAAGTTAAACCACCGGAAAACTTTCAGCGAATTGCTTGTTTTATTGCTATCATAGAACGAGGTGAAGAGCCATTTTGTTATCAGCCTCGTCAAGGGTTATTTCCTGTCGGTGCGGGGTTAGTGATTCGTAAGCGAGCCTGGTTAAATAATGTTCCTGAACAGCCTTGGCTCAAGGGGGTATGTGCGACATCCCTATCTGCTAAAGGAGAAGATATAGAAACCTTATCGTATATTCAAAAAGCGGGTTGGGAAATTTGGCATAACCCTCAAATGTGTATTGAGCATCAAATCCCAAAATGGCGTTTGGAAAAAGACTATTTATTGAAATTATTTCGAGGTGTTGGGTTAAGTCGGTATCCCACTCGCATGTTGCGCTTTCAACATTGGCAAAAGCCTATCATGATTCTAGTTTACCTAATCAATGATTTGGGCAAGACTATCCTTCACCTGATTAGATATCGCCAACACCTCAAGACAGATTTAGTAGCAGCTTGCGAACTGGAACTTTTTGTGAATAGCTTGTTTAGTCCATTTTATCATTGGATTTTTGGGAATCAGTAATTAATGAATCATAAGGCAAAATGCTGGCATGTATGAATAGGGAATAGGGAATAGGGAATAGGGAACAGGAAACAGGAAACAGAGTGTGGGGAGAGGGGTTAGTGTGGGTACTGTGGGGAGAGCGAAGAAGTAGTTTTCGATAATTGGGTATAGTTACAAACATTTTTTTACTCCCTACTCCCTACTCCCTACTCCCTACTCCCTACTCCCTACTCCCTACTCCCTACTCCCTACTCCCTACTCCCTACTCCCTACTCCCTACTCCCTACTCCCTACTCCCTACTCCCTACTCCCT
>NZ_JAAHHU010000356.1:0-4428 GCF_010672095.1 Moorena sp. SIO3I6
TGTGGAGAAACTATTTACTTGGCTGACTCAAGCCGAAGCTGCTCCCCTACGGGATGAGATTGCTTCAAAGTTGCGCTCGATTATGTTGAATCATAGTTCAGAAAGTTTTTACTTTGCTTATCCCTAGTTATATATAGCGTTTGTATTTGATTTATGAACATAAGAGGGAGTAGGGAGTAGGGAGTAGGGAGCAGAATGAAAGAGCTTGGAGGATTGTTTGGTGTTCTTAAAAATCCCTAAATACTTGATTAAAATTTGCCTCTTGCCTCTTGCATCTTGCCTCTTGCCAATACCCAAGCGCGAGTATGTTCACAACTCTATACAATTGCCAGTTCCCAATTAAAAACTAAAAATTGAGGATTACAACAGTGACACAACTTTCTGAAGCACTTCAAGTTGCTCTTCAATATCATCGAGGCAATCGCTTGGTGGAAGCTGAGCAAGTTTATCGTCAGATTCTGGCAGGAATACCTAACCAACCAGATGCCTTGTATGGGTTAGGAATGCTAGCACAACAGATAGGTAAGTACCAAAGTGCTGAGGAGTTTTTCAATACAACCCTCCTTGTAAATCCGGAGTCTTTCAAGGCTTGGTTCAGTTTAGGCAATTTGCGTCAAGCTCAAGGTCAATTGTCAGAAGCAGTGGAAGCTTATCAGCGAGCGTTAGCCCTACAGCCTAACTCGGTAGCGCTTTACAACAACTTTGGCTATGCTCTACAACAACAAGGCAAGTGGGAAAATGCGATCGCATGCTATCAAAAAGCTTTGGAGATTCAGCCCAACTGTGCTGAAGCTGATGTGAATTTGGGTAATGCTCTCCACGCTCAAGGGCAGCTTTCCCAAGACAAACACGCCTACTACGCTGCCTTAAATCACGATTTGGGCGTTAGTCGGAAAATAGGGGGCGATGTGAAGACTGCGGTGGCTTACTACCGGAATGCGATCGCAATACAGCCAGAGTTGGTAAACAGTCATTATACCTTAGGGGTTGCTCTCCAAGAACAAGGCAAATTAGATGATGCGATCGCATCCTATAACAATGTCCTCAAACTCAATCCCAGTAACAACGAAGTCTACACCACTTTAGTGCATAATAAATTAACTAGGATTGACCGAGAGCAAAACAAATTAAACAACAAATTAAATCATCAATTAAACGGAGCAGATTCTAAGAAACGATTAAAGATAGCATTTGTCTGTCAACCCTTTGTGATGACATCGTTTCCAAACCCGATGGATTCTATCGGAATTTTGACCTATGAATTCGTGCGTCTTTTAGTTCAAGATGGTGATGTTATTGTCTATACACCAGGAGAACGCTTTAATACGGCAAGTCATGACGGAGTAGACTATCGATATATTCCCATAGGTCGGGATAAAAAACTGCTAAACTATCTAGAAAAAATTCCAGGATTCCAGAATCAAAAACGTCCTATATTTTGCTCCCAACTCTATTACCTCGCATATATTTTACAAGTAGCCAATGACTTGAGAAAACAGCAATGTGATGTTGTTCACATTCACAACTTATCTCAGTTTATTCCAGTGATACGAGCCTTGAACCCAGGAATAAAAATTGCCCTGCACATGCATTGTGAGTGGTTGACCCAACTGGACCACAAAATTCTAGAAAAGCGGCTTAGTAAGGTAGATTTAGTTATTGGTACTAGTAAGTATATCACAGAAGGGATTCGCCAGCGTTTTCCTAAATTTGCCGAGCGCTGTCAGCCGGTTTTTAATGGGGTAAACCTTGATCGCTTCATGAATTTCTATGTCAGCCATAATCAGCAAAATGGCAGCACCAAAAATCCTGCTAAACGATTACTGTACGTGGGGAGAGTATCTCCAGAAAAAGGCTCCCATGTCTTATTAGAGGCTTTTAAAAAAGTGCTCGAGCGCTGCCCTCAAACCAAACTTGATCTCGTTGGTCCTGTAGGTGCATTACCCTACGACTATCTTGTGGGATTAAGTGATGACTCCAAAGTGGCAGAGTTAGCGTCATTCTACGGTGATGAAAGTTGGACAGGTTACGTGAGACGATACCTGTCCGAATTGAATGATCACTTTGGTGCTGATCTAGCCAGCCAAGTATCCTTCACTGGCTCCCTTCCTCAATCTAAGTTAGTCAATTATTATCAGCAGGCAGACATTTTTGTATTTCCCTCAGTATGTCACGAAGCATTTGGGATGCCAATTGTGGAAGCTATGGTCGCAGGTCTTCCCGTTATTGCTACCCAAGCTGGTGCTTTTCCCGAGATTGTGGAAGATGGTAAGACAGGTCTGCTGGTTGAACGGAGTAATGCTGATGCTTTAGCAGACGCCATCTTGCAACTTCTTTCTGACCAAGAACTTAAAACATCCATGGGACAAGCTGGACATCAGCGAGCGGTTGAACTATTTTCTTTCGAGAAAGTTGTTGATGATTTACTTACGCAGTACAAGACTATTCTTTGAAAGCCAAAGGCAGAAGTGTTGAACTTCGGATCAGAGAATAGTAACAAGTGACAAGTTAAAAATGAGCAATAAATTATCCTTAAAAACTCTGGTACGCCAGTTTTATCGTTTTCTAATCCATAGAACCAGAGTTGAGTATGACAGAAATAATCTAAGACGCTCGGCGATTATTTTTTCACCCCATCAGGATGATGAAACCCTGGGCTGTGGTGGAACAATTATCCGTAAAAAGCAAGCCGGAGCCGATGTAAAAATTGTTTTTATGACAGATGGATGTCAATCTCATGCTCATCTGATTCCAGAAAATCAAGTAAAATCAATACGTGCTAATGAAGCCTTAGCAGCCGCTCAAAAACTTGGTCTGCAACAGCATGATGTCAGCTTTCTGGAATTCAAAGATGGAACATTAGATAAAACCAGAAAATTTGCTATCCAAAACGTTGCCAAAATTATTCTTAACTATCTTCCTGAAGAAATTTTTATTCCCTACTACAACGATGGTGTATCTGACCATAATGCTACTAATGAAATTGTCGTAGCTTCACTCAAAACAATTAAATTTGATGTGACAGTTTATGAGTATCCTATATGGTTTTGGAATCACTGGCCTTGGACAAGGGTGGAAGGGAGTAAACCAAACCTGGTTTCCTTTTTAAAAAAAACCATCATGTCAGGGTTTAGTTTACTGAATGATTTTAGATTATCTGTCTATATTGGTGATGTTTTTGATATCAAACGTACTGCCCTAGACCAACATCAATCTCAAATGAAACAACTCATTGATAATCCACGCTGGCTAACCTTAAAGGATGTGTCAGAGGGTGAGTTTTTAGACTGCTTTTTTCAAAAATATGAATTATTTCGTCGATATAGTTTGAATCATAATTCTGAATAGTTATAATAAACGCTATAGCAAAGGGAATAGGGAGTAGGGAGTAGGGAGTAGGGAGTAGGGAACAAAAATTATAACAATTCATTTAGGATTGCTATAGACTTCAAATTTTATATAACAATGCACTTGATTTTTAGCCTGTGCTGTTTTACCCCTATTTAATAACTATATAGCCGTCTATAGCCTTCTAAGTAAAGGTTAAGACATATTTTTGTTATCTATTCCCCTTTCCCAGATCCGCTGTTACCTGCTCCGAAGTCCCTGCTCCCTAAAACCCTGGAATTTGTACCTATCACAATTTATAAATTGTCTAAAAAATAGCGATAAATTAGCCAATTTGGCAACTTAATTCAAGATAATCATGAAATCATAATTAATAAGAGTGTTCAAGACCTTTATCAGTCAGTCATATCAGTTCTGGATATATGGGACATCATATATCCATTTTATTTTTTTTGTTGTTCTTGACAATGTCAGCTATCATCTAAGCTGGTCTTCATTTAAATTTAATGGTTCTGAAAGCAAGGGAGCAGGTGAGATAGGATTGGGTGCATCTCCTAAAAGCTGTTTGAGCGGGTGGTGCGTTACGGGGTGGGCTATTTCAACCAGGAACGAAGAGGCGGAAAATCAGGGCAATCCCACCCCTAACGCACCCTACGCAAAATTTACAAAAGTGAGATACACCCGATAGGGTTTGACATTGCTTATTTAGCATAACACCAAAAAAAACTCGAGGATCTTTCCTACTGTTACCTGTTATATATTCCCTATTACCTACTCCCTACTCCCTACTCCCTACTCCCTAGGATGAAAGTACCTCACCCAATTTAAAACACTATATAAACATTAAGCAACAACATGCAACAATTAACTCCACCAGAAAATTTAGTAAACAAATCCTTCACAGACACATTCTCAGACAACTGTTGTGCAGGTAAAACCATTGGTACTAAAACTCCCAGTGGTGCAGTTCGTAAGGGTATAGATGTCGAAAAGCTGATTGGGATTGACAATGGCGCATTACGTCTCCAGCCTCTGCTAAAACCTGCGTGGGGCAGACAGGGCATTGCTTATGGTCCGTAC
>NZ_JAAHHU010000357.1:0-4419 GCF_010672095.1 Moorena sp. SIO3I6
CTGAAGGCTTTTGCGAGTTAGCACAATTGTTACTACTGAAAACCTTTACTGGATAAGTGGTTTGGGCTGCACGGCTTGGCTGATTAATGGAATGATTTAGGGTAATTGGTAATTGGTAATTGGTAATCGGTAACCGGTAATTGGTAATTGGTAATCGGTAACTGGTAATTGGTAACCGGTAATTGGTAATTGGTAATCGGTAACCGGTAATTGGTAACCAGACATGATATCAGTTGTTAATTTTGCTATAGCGTTTCCATTTGATGTGTGAAACAAGCACTGTCTTTAACTAAGACTTTCAGCTAGTTTTGTGTTCACGACTCATTTAGAAACGCTATATTTGAATTATCATTGTATTGTTTTTTTTTTTACTAAACTTAAATAAATCTTTACATAATTAAAATGAATCACGTTTATCATGTGTATAAATAATACAAAAATGTAAGCGAACAGCGATTAGCGCTACGCGCACGCTACTTGATGTGCTTATGCCCATAGCACAGGCTACTGGAGGTGCTTTTGAATAAGCGATGCAGAGGTGCGACCCGTGGCGAATTTAATTACGGGTCAAACGCACCATTACGGTCTTGGGGAGGCAGCGCCGACCTGCGGGGGTCTCCCCCATGAGCGACTGCCGTGGTTTCCACGGCGCTGGAGAGCGATGCAGCGCCGACCTGCGGGGGTTTCCCCCGGAGACCAAACCTGATTACGTTGAGCCTTTATGGTTGGTAGGCTCCTTGACGCGCGCCTTAGAATAAGGCAGCCAAAATGGTTGGTCGGCTATGGGAAAAAGGGTTAAAACTTATTGATTAAGGCTGCCTTATTCTTACGGTAACTTCAAATGCATAAAAGGGTTAAAACTTATTGATTAAGGCGAGCCTGTCTTACGGTAACTTCTAACCACTCGCGCTTTGCATGGCTGACAGGTGCGGAAGCAAGTTCCGAACACAGACCCATGCGCCATGAGCGACTGTATCAAGACAAGAGTTAAGCATTCATTTAATCTGAGTTACGTCCGAGGGTCGAAGCCTGTGCCACAAAGCTGTTAGCGTAGCGTCCCCAACGGCCAAGGGGTTTTAGCCAAACTTTAAATTCTCATTAATCTCGAACTATTAAATTCTCCTGTTTGCGTATCGGCGCACCCTAGGCGAACGAGGTTTATTTTAAGGATTAGGCTGACAGCACCTCAAGTAGCGTGGTCTAAGGCCAACGGCTGAGTGCTTACGATTTTATGTCTCTAACAATGGGATGCACCTACTCCAATTACCCATTACCCATTAAAAAGTAATAATTACTAATTATCAGTTACCAATTCCCTATTATTAATGATATTTATTTGTTGTAAATCTACCGAATAATTGCTATTGGATATTAGTTGTCATGGAGTGCTCTACAGCTTTTTTAAAGCTTTCACAATTAATTGTTGGATTTAACGCCACAAGTAAAAATTTACTTAAAGGGATTATAGAAATAATTTTTTAGACATCTGAGGAACAAGCTTTGCTGATCAACACTCCAAGATTCAACAAAACATCGGTTGAGCGCTTAGTCAATTTTTGGGCAAATCGCTATGTACCAGATTTATCAATTATCGCTAAAAATAATGATTTTTTAAATATTTCTGATTTGCTAGACGTTGCTTCTAGAAAGGGGCGCACTCAAACAGTTACCAAGTTACAGCGTTTAATCCAAATTAATTGTGAGTGTGCAGGAATTAAAACAGATGCTATGTTCTCCTATATTCCTAATGTGGTTAATTTGACTGAGGCTAAGCGAATTGCTGAATTTGTTGGCTCGGTTTACGAAAAGGTACTAGAAATTTACCAGGAGCAATCACCGAATTCTAGTTTAATGGCAGCAATACGACTAGGAGAGACAATTAATTTCTTCACAGATTTCTCTAGCCCGTGGACAATGGTAGCGCTAGAATTGCCAGCCATAGAAAAGTTAGCCACCTCTCTCGAACCTGTATTGCGGCAACTGCGGGAGAAACATATATCAGCAAAAGACCGTCGCGCCATTGGTTTTGTTACTACACAGTTTCACTTCAGCACTAAATTAGTACTCAATCGGCTGACATTACCAGAACAAATTTTGCTCAGTCCCTACTTTAAGTTTGTGGAGGAGCAAGTTTCTATCCCCTGGCAACGAATCTGTAATGCAGCGGCTTTGCATGATTTTAACTCACCTACCTTAGCGTTAGTCGAGCAAGTCTTACCTGCTAGTCAGGATATTGCTCAGACTGTCTACCAACGCACAGAGCAATTGCACTCTGATCATTTTAGCCGTCGGGGAGGGCTGGACGATCCAGGAATTAAGGCTTCGACTATCAGAGATTTAGAAATGTTCCAGGGTTACCTATGGCTATGTGCTTTGGAAGGGAATATGACATCAATAGAACAGGAACTGTTGCCGTTGTGTTTACTGGTATTTCCTAGTGTAGACGTAAGTTGGAAACTGGCGGAAAAAATGTTGCAGTTACTGGTGGATGAACTAAACGCTCGTGTAGAGTCAGATCAGCTTTCCCTGTTGCTTCCTTATACTCAAAGACTGCTGGAGTTATTCTCTGACCTGGAGCAGAAGGCGTTATGATATCATGTAGCACTTCTCAATTGGTTGAGGGAATTTTATCTTGGGTTAATGCTTGGGTTAATGGGAGTAGCAAGTAGCAAGTAGCAAGTAGCAAGTAGCAAGTAGCAAGTAGGAATTCCCCCTTGCCCCCCCATGGCCAGATCGGGCTGTTTCATACTCAGGTAGATCTACTTAAACAAAAAATGGCAATCGCCTCGATTTTTCTAAAATTATTTTAGATATTAAGAGTCTAGTTAAAAAAATAAAATAACTAAAATAAGTCAAGTAATTTTCCAGCAAACGAGGAAGATACATCCCTTATATCTCCTAGTATTGCTAATACTTTTAACACCAATTCATCGATACTTATGATATAGAAAAATCGACGATTTTTCTAAAAAAAAAATAACACCTAATTGTTCAGTAGATGCTGACGGGGGGATTTGAGATTGCGATGCTCTTTCAGAGCCGCTACGCGATTGGCCGTAGGCCACGCTACGCGATGAAGCGTTCGCAAAGCGTGGCCTACGGCCTCAGCTTCCGCTAAAAGCGAACGCATTGGTGTTACTGCTAGTCAATAGTTAAGTATATCTTAAATTTATAGTAGTAAGAATCAAGAAGACCCCCCTGCTGGTGTTATAATGGTGTTTTGACACTCCCCGTCCTGGAATGACGGGGATTCTTGCTTCCACGGGGTGACTTGTTTAACCAGGCCGGAGCCAGGAAAAATAGAGGTCTCCTCTCCACAAGCGTATTTGATCTATGACCTAGGTTTCGGTGTGCCCCACCGTACCTAAAATAGATAACAAATTTAGATAATAAATTTAGATGAACATTTTTTTAATCTTAGACTTTCATAGACTTCCAAATCGTTAGACTTGCGCAGTGCAACATGATTATCTCAAAACATGTTTTTTACACTGTCTACTTATTCAAGATCATGTTTATCTAGAACATTAATTATTTTTTTGTTATGATTTGATAATAACACGGTGCAAGAAAACTGTCAATACATAGATGCTCCTTTGGAGCCTTCAGTTGCGAACAAAAAAAAGCCGTCGAACGAAGGACGGGGCGCGATTACCCAAAATTTTTGGTAAAGGATGGAAACGTTATGGAAACCGTAGAGCAGAAACGGGCAGTCGAAATCTTGTCGGAGCGCCTGGGTAAAACCCAGGACTATCTTTGACATTGCTGCTCTGAATGCCAAAATTGAAGATTTAGAGCAGCTGGCAGCTCAACCGGATTTTTGGGATGATCAAAAGTCTGCTCAACAGACCCTTCAACAACTCAACGACCTAAAATCTAACCTCCAACGGTATCAACAGTGGCAATCAAGTTTGGAAGACACTAAAGCGATCTTGGAGTTGCTAGAACTAGAAACCGATGAGGCACTGCTTGCAGAAGCTCAAACCAACTTGACTCAGCTGAATAAAGAACTGGATCGCTGGGAGTTGGAACAGCTGTTATCTGGTACCTACGACGCATTAGGTGCTGTGCTCACCATCAATGCAGGGGCTGGTGGAACCGATGCCCAAGATTGGGCTGACATATTACTGCGCATGTACACCCGTTGGGCAGAGAACCATGGTTATAAAGCCCACCTAGCGGAAATTTCCCCAGGGGATGAAGCTGGGATTAAGTCTGCCACTCTGGAAATAGACGGACTCCGCGCCTATGGTTACCTAAAAGCGGAGAAAGGTACTCATCGACTGGTTAGAATTTCCCCGTTTAATGCTAACGGTAAGCGACAGACTAGTTTTGCTGGAGTAGAAGTGATGCCTGCGGTGGATAATACCGTTGAGCTGGAAATCCCCGAGAAGGATTTAGAAATTACCACCTCCCGTG
>NZ_JAAHHU010000358.1:0-4416 GCF_010672095.1 Moorena sp. SIO3I6
AGATCAGATTATTGCCCGTATTATTGGCGAACTAAGAGAAAGCTCTTATCAAGAGCGTGCAGACAGCTTAGTGCCCCTTTATAGATGGCGAACAGCTATGACAGAAGGGGTCGAGGAAATATTGGAACCTGTAATTGAGTCTTTGGATAACGGCAAACTCCGCTTAGACAGTAAAACCCTTCAAGCTGCTAATCCGACCATGTTAAATCTTTTAGAAAGAACAATTGATGATTTAATTGACTTAGGGTATTCTCCTGCAGTAGCTGAGAACGGCCAGGAGATCGAAGCACGTACGGAGCAAGAAAAACGTAATCTTAGCAACCTCAATGATAAGTTGAATCAATTAGCTGATATCTTAAAGCTTTTGATCAATGAAGCAGTAAAAAAAATATTAGAGCGAGAAATGAGGAGAGTGCGTGATGCTTTAGAAACATTGTTGAATGCTTACTTATCTATTCTGGAAGAAGGAATGAGCACTATTGCTCCTAATATAGGGATTAGCTTTTCCAGGTCACAACTGGTAAAAATCGACATTGAACTTGAGCCAAGCTTTGAATTTAAAGCAGGATTTCTAATTATGGAAGGGACATGGTTAGACTATGTTGAAGTTCCGAAATATAAAAGAGACTGGTGGTCTCTCTGGATTTGGAAAAGAATAGCATACTATATCGAAACCAAAGAACGCTCTAGTGATAATGCTCAGTTACCAAAAACTGAAGACATCCTGAAAGGATGGCTACTGCAAAAAAATCAGGCAGAAGTAGAAATTTATCGTCAGGTTGCCGATTGGTTTATATCTCAAATCAATAGCTTTCTAACTGGAGTTGAATCTTCTCAAAAAGAAATTGTAGACCGTTATCAAGAGCGGCTCGACAAAGCTCACGATCAAGCTAAACTGTCTCATCAACAAGACTTATCGATCTGGAATCCCCTACAACTGGAAGCTAAAGAACTTGAGGATAATATTAAAAAAGCTGGAAAAGTGCTGAGGTAGTTTATCTTGATTTTGTAAGCTAATAAAGTAACCTGTTTAAGTTACTAATTTTCAGGATTAGGTTTAGCATAAAGAGTACGGCAATGACATGATTCAAGACTACCAAGACCCCCTAAAAATCTATCAAGAGAAGTTCAAGGAAATTTATGCGGCTATTAAAAATCGTGACCGGGGGTGTCTCTATGCAGCGATCCATTATCTAGACCCAGAGAATAGTGAAGATATTTGTCACTATTTTGGGATAGATAAAAATTCGACTCTCAACAATGACTTCAAGTTTTGTAAATCTTTCTTATTCAGTCCAATTAAGGATTTATCTATATTTCAAATTTCTTTACTAGAGGGAATCGCAAAAATGATAGAGGAAGCGGAGCGTCAAGCAGTGGAATTTGCTAATTTTTTTGCCCCAGTTAAAGATAATACCGAAATTTTGACAGGGATAATTATTGTAGCTTTCATACTTACTGCCTTATATATTGCAGTTAAACAATCAGAGCAAAGACGCAAATTAAATAAAACTAGAAATATAAGGGAGACTCAAGTAAAAGGTAGAGACCGATATTTAGATTACGCTCAACCTAGACTTACTGGCTTATCAAGAAAGCCTTCTGTTTTGTGCTTGGTTGTTCCTTCTTATCAATTCAGTGGATTGAATCCAGGTCTTCAGATTCCTTCAAGTCGTGTTAAAGAACTTATCTCCTCTGCATCTTATTTTTTGTGTGATGCTTCAGTCCAAGGTATTGACCAAAAAGTAAATCTTAATTTTAGTGGAAGTAGTATCAATTTTTCTAGTGAAGAATATGCTTATATCCAGCTTATAATTCCTGAAGGTGAAGATATGATTCGTCAGGAGACAAAATACAGTCTTAAGAAGAAGCTACCTGATGGTGATGCTAAAATCAATAAAATTGCTCGTCTTATTAACCTAGATGGTTTAGAAAATTTTATTTCTGCTTAAGTAATTATAGCATTTCTGTTTCCCATGATGTACCAAAGTATCCCCCTAAATCCTCATTTTTAAGGGGGACTTTGAGGTTGCTTACTGTACCTCATACATGCCATAAACGCTATAAAATAGATTGGAAAAATGGATTGGAAAACTGCTTCATCCTATTATGAAACTCGTTTAAGTGACGCCTTAACTGTGCTGCGCCACGCCGTTGATTTAGCCAGGCTTCCTCAAGCGGGAGTTCCTGCTCACCTCAAAGAGGTTCTGTTGGAAGAAGAAAAACCCGCTCGTCGTCAGCTTGAACGCTTGAAGAAGCGAGAATTTCGGATTGCTGTTGTCGGCTTGGAAAAGGCGGGAAAAAGTACATTTGTCAATGCCTGGTTAGATTGTGATTTACTACCAGCAAAAGCTGGACGTTGTACTTTTACAACGACACAAATTTATTCCGTTGAACAAGAGTCTCAGCAAAGGCTAGAAGTTGAGCCTAAAACCGAAGAACAATTTACTAGTCTGCTGCATGAACTGGAATCAGCTTCCAACAGTAATTCTAAGCATAGAGATGGAGCCAAACAAGATTTAGATACAATCCTAAAATATGAAAACACATTAAGACAAGTTCGTAGCGAAGGTCGGAAAACTATCCCATTTACTCGCCTAGAAGACATTAACAAAGACCTTAACAAGTATGTTGCTGATGAGCAATACGCCCATGCAGTATTAGAAGCTAGACTGTATACTAATAAACTCGTCCAAGCTGAAGGTATTGTTTTCTATGATGTACCTGGATTAGACTCAGGTTTAGCCAAGCATATAGACGAATCGAGAGAAATGCTGTCAGATTGTGATGCTGTCATTGTGGTGCAGCAATTTTCTAGTATTCGGGGTGCAGAACTTCAAATTGTTGAGTTTACTGAGCAGGGTGACAAGAATGTAAACGTTGGAGATAAACTGTTTGTTTTCTTGAGTAGGATTGATCAGTTTGCTAGTCCAGCAGCTCTTCAAGACCATCTGGATGTAGCATCAAAAGATTGGTATCGACGAGCACAATTACCTCCTCAGCGAATTGTCCATGGTTCAGCCGGAGCTTATTTAGTCTTAAATGGTTTGGCCAATCAACAAACCGTGGAATCAGTTGGCAGTCCTGAAGAAATTTTCACTAAGCTTAACTCTCTGACAGGTATCGAAGATGAGGAAGCCTTAAGACAGGAAGCGACTGGTATTCAGGAAATCAAGGCTCGCATTACTGACTATATTAATAATGAACGGGTTACTGTTTTAGAAAAACGTTGTGATGCTTTAATCACCACAATACTAACAACATCAAAAGAAATTTTTGATATCGTTAGTAAGCGATATCCAGATAATCCAGCCGAAGCCAAGCGATTACAAGAAAATCAACGTCGTATTGAGTTTTCCCAGTGGTGGGAAGAAAAGTGGAAAACCATTAAAGCAGACCTAAGCGACTATTATAATGATAATATTCGGAAGTCTACGGCAGAAGAGGAAGAATCGCTCACCTCAGATGTCGTAGAAAAATTTCGGTCTCGATATCTCCAGGATATTGAAACCAAAATTGAAGAAATCAAGACCGATAACGAACAAAGAAAACAGCGAATATTTAAAGAAACTCATTCTGGTGTATTTGATGCTAAAGTAACTGACTATAGCTGGCGTAAAGAACTTTCTGCTACCATTAGCACCCTCTTAGGAGATATTGCTCATAACCTTGCCCTAGAAATCAAGGAAGAAGCATTAAAGTTAGTTGACTATCTGACCACGTTACTCTGGAAAACTCAGGAATTAGAGCAGCGACTAATTGGTAATCCAGAGCAGTTTGTGGAAGTCTTAAGTCGAAGTTTGACGGCGTTATTTCTTCGTTTTTCCCGTCCGGTTGCCGACTCCTTAATTCCTGGACCTTTAGGGAGTGAAACTCGTAAGCGTATTGTCAAACGACTGGGAGCGGATATCGAACTAGTCGATAATTATTACAATGGGGAAGAAAAGGCTTTCAGCGTCCTAAGACGATATGTAAATCGTGGGTCAAAGTTGCTCTATGATCCCAAGCTTCGCCATGAGCTATTAGGTATTCGTGACGTCTCTGGGGATGTGCCACCAAAACCTACCAATTCAGCGGAGGAGGTGATCTTGGAAGTTGAAACGGATCTCAAAGCCTTTGAAACCTATTTGCGTTCGGCTATTTTTGAAGCCGCAGGGTTTGGGCAATTTTGCCGACAAGAACTCGATCAATTACGCGATCGCTTTATTCGGGATGAAGCCGTGTGGCGAGGAGTAGCCCAGAATGAATGGTTAGCAGAAAATCCCTTACTAATGGCTGAAATGCCAGAGGATTTAAAGGCTCACGAAGTCAATTTAGAAGTTAGCGATCGCTTACGCCAGTTATCTACTTCTTTGAAAAACATCAAGTTTTAGCAAAGGGAACTTTGAATGTAGAATGGAGAATGAAGAATGTAGA
>NZ_JAAHHU010000359.1:0-4396 GCF_010672095.1 Moorena sp. SIO3I6
CAGTTTTTTTGTTAACCCAGGTTATGCCTCGCCTACAATAGGCGAGGTATCGACAGCTTAAGCGCCCCGTTTGAGAGAACGCTCTACTTGGGAAAATTCCTGCTCTAGACGATCCTTCACCTTTTTCGGTAAAGGGCGATTGGGATAGGAACTGTAGTAACCAGCCAAGGAATTGACAGCAGTTCGCATGGTAGTGAAGGAATTAAGGGTAGACACAGATCTATCTCTGCGGTAGCGCGAAGCATAGTCATTCATCAGTAGAGTTGCTTTTTCACGAATTGCCGTCTTATCTGGTGAATCTTCTGGTAATTCAAGGGCTTGTCTTAATTCTTGTAGAGCAATTATTGTATCCTGACGGTAATCTCCTGTTAAGCCTGTACCACTTGAGGCACAACCAGTTAAACCGATAACCATAACCAGTACCAGGGCAATAAAACCTGATAAGTAGCGCTTTATTCGCATGATTGACAACAAATCCAATTTTATAATCAGATTTGATCCTATCTTGAATTGGTACTGGGGGGATCATCCCCATCAGAAAAAAAAATCCCACGGGCCTGTTGCCATGGGATGTGTAGTCTCATCTCAAATCTCCGATGAGTTGGGTTTAAAACCCAAGGTTTCGTTGGATGTTAGGCGTTGCTTAATCTTCTTGTGAATAGGAGTAGAGTGGGCATCCTGCCCGCCCGAAAATATATTGAAACTGGCAAGATGCCAGTTCCACGCAAGATGCCCATTCCACGCAAGATGCCCATTCCACAAAACTCTTAAAATCATTCCATTATTAAGCAACGCCCCATGTTAGGGCAAAATGTTAGGGGGATTTAGCCGAAACGCCCACTAACATAGTCCCTGGTTGCTTCCTGCTGAGGATTTTGGAAGATGACTTCAGTTCTATTGAACTCTACTAAATAGCCTTGTTTGCCACCTGTTTCCGTTGCCCTAGCGTTATAGAAAGCGGTCATGTCTGCTACTCGGGTAGCTTGTTGCATGTTGTGGGTAACGATAACAATGGTATATTTTTCTTTGAGCTCGTGCATTAGTTCTTCCACTTTGAGGGTGGAGATGGGGTCAAGAGCGGAGCAAGGTTCATCCATCAACAACACTTCTGGCTTAATGGCTAAGGCGCGAGCAATACACAAACGCTGTTGTTGACCGCCAGATAGAGACAGACCACTCTGTCTTAGTTTATCTTTGACTTCATCCCAGAGGGCAGCTTGTTGAAGACTGCGCTCCACTAATTCATCCATGTCCCCTTGATAGCCGTTAATCCGGGCTCCAAAGGCAATATTTTCATAAATGGATTTGGGAAAAGGGTTTGGCTTTTGGAATACCATGCCAATGCGGCGACGTACTTCTTCAATGCTGTTGTCAAACTTTTTATCATAGAGATTTTCCCCATGGAAGGTAATTCTACCTGTCACCCGTGCTCCCGGAATCAGGTCGTTTAAGCGATTAAAACATCGCAACAAGGTGCTTTTTCCACAACCAGACGGTCCGATAAAGGCGGTAACTTGTTTTTTCGGAATATCTAAATAGACATCTTTGACTGCTAAAAATGATCCATAGTATACGGAAACTTTTTCAGCCCGTAAAACCGGATATTGTACTTCTACAGACGAAGTTGTGCAGTCCATAACTTGGTTATAATTCATATTTAAATCCTCTGTGGAATTGTCAACTTTTGAAATCAAAACTGAAAACTTTTCCATCCCTTTGAATCTGTATTTTAATAGTGGGTATATTGACTTTTTATCTATTGCTTTGGAATTTATTGCGCAGGAAAATTGCTCCGGCATTCATGACCAACAGCACTACCATCAACATAACAATTCCCGCAGCCGCGTTAGTGTGGAAGGCTTCTTGGGGACGGGATATCCAGTTGTAAATTTGAATTGGCAGTGCAGTAAATGGATCTTGTGGGTTCATTGGCGGCCTGGTAATGAAGCTCAAGGCTCCGATAGTGATTAAAGGAGCAGTTTCCCCAATTGCTCTTGACAGTGCTAAAATCGTTCCTGTCAGGATACCAGGTAAAGCGAGAGGAAAAATATGCTCTCGAATCACTTGCCAGCGAGTTGCTCCTAAGGCATAACCCGCTTGACGCAAACTATTGGGAATTGCCCGTAGACTTTCACGGGTGGCAACAATAATGATGGGCAGAATTAACAAGGACAGGGTTAGGGAACCAGTTAGTATGCTCCTACCATTAGTAATGGGTTCCAACCACCGGACAAATACTTGTAAACCCAATAAGCCGTAAATAATTGAAGGTACAGCAGCTAGGTTAGCGATGTTGATTTCAATAATCTGGGTCAACAGGTTGTCAGTGGCATATTCTTCTAAGAAAATACCTGCCCCTACTCCCAAGGGAAAAGAGACCATTGCTGTTATCACCAACAGCCAGACACTACCGATTAAAGGAGGAAAAATACCGGCTTGGTCTGGTTTACGGGAGGGAGGACTGGTGATAAATTGCCAATCGAGCCGGGGCAGACCATCCCTAAAAACATCAATCAGCAATACTGCGAGTATGGCTAGCCCAAAAAAGATGCCAACCCAGGCAGCAAAGGCGAAGATTTTATCAAAGTTGTAGCGCTTGGTTAGCGCCAGGTTGAAGTAACCTGGGGAATCGTCTCCTAGAGGTTTTAGGTCTTGTGCCATTAGTCGTATTTCTCCCGGAAGCGACGGACAAACCAAAAGCTAAAGATATTTAGGGCTAAGGTCAGTAAGAACAGGGTCATGCCTACAGAAAAAATAGTTTTGTAGGCTAGGGAACCTGCTGGTGTATCTCCTAAGCTTACCTGAACAATATAGGCTGTCATGGTCATCACTGGTACTAGGGGATTCAGTCCCAAGGTGGGATTTTGACCCGCAGCGATGCTAACAATCATGGTTTCACCGACAGCACGGGAAACCGCTAGTACGAAGGAAGCAACAATTCCAGATAATGCTGCTGGTATTACTACTCCGATAATGGTTTCTCGTTTAGTTGCCCCCAAGGCATAAGCACCTTGTCTTAAGCTATTGGGTACAGCATAGATAGCATCTTCACTGAGGGAAGCTATCATAGGAATAATGGCTATTCCTAAAACAATCCCAGCGCTTAAGGCATTGAATCCTTGTAAATCTGGAATAGCAAATGACTCCGGAATAGGTATAACCCGACCCATCAATGCTATAACCCAATTAATAAAACCAATAAAATCTCTTAAGAAAGGGCTAACTACCATCAGAGCGAAGTAACCAAATACTACCGTAGGAACCCCTGCTAATATTTCTAGGGCAGGTTTGAGCCAGCGACGGATACCACTAGATGCATATTCACTCAAGTAGATAGCTGCAAGCAATCCCAGAGGTAATGCCACCATCAGCGCGATTACAGAGGTCAGGAAGGTGGCACTAATCAGCACAAAAATGCCAAACTTCGGATTAGGAAACAAGGGAGTCCATGCTTTATCACTCAGGAATTTCAAGAGTGATACTTCTTGGAAAAATCCTACTGTTTCAAATATTAGGGTTAGAACAATGCCGATGGTAGTTGCGACAGAAACCAAGGCAAAGGTAGCAAAAATTATTTTTACTACCAGTTCTACCCGCTTGTTTAACTGCCGGTTTGGTCGAAACATCTCAGAGTCTGATGACTCAAAAGATGAGGGAGTGGTAGACATCAGTAAAGTATTAAGTGTGAAGGAGCAAGTTTGAAGGAGCAAGTGTGTTCGCTTGATAGCATTATATTAGGGTAGGATGCAGTGCGAATGCTAAAGGATAAAGGATGAAGGCTCAATTGTGAGAAATTAAGTGTGAGGAATCAAGTGTGAGGAATGAAATAATTCTACTCATAGGTGTAGTGGTGATATCTATCAAGGTGACTTACAAGGTGACTTAGCAACTTGGTTCTTTTCAGCCTTCAGCCTTCAGCCTTCATCCTTTAATGCATCCTTTACTATTATTTATTTCCCTTTCATCAATAGCTGTTTCACTTTGGAGCCTTTAGGAGCATTAGAAAAGACTGTACCAACTTTGCCATCGCTAAAACGCTTTCTCACCAACATCATAATGTCTTCTGGCATGGGAACATAGCCAACTTCTGAAATTAATTTGGAATTTGCTGCTGCCAACTGATACTCTACAAATGCTTTAACTTCAGGTTGAGTTGCAGCCTCTTTATTGACGTAGATAAACTCTGGGCGAGCTAGAGGTTTGTAACTTCCATCGGCAATAGTTGCTGTGCTAGGAGCAATGCAACCACTTCCTCCATTAATCTTTAAAAGTTTGAGTTTATCTTTGTTTTCTTCGTAGTAGGCGTAACCAAAGAAGGCTAGTCCACCCTTATCATTCGATACCCCTTGAACAAGCAAATTGTCATCTTCACTAGCGGTATAGTCGCCCCGAGAGC
>NZ_JAAHHU010000036.1:0-57360 GCF_010672095.1 Moorena sp. SIO3I6
ACTTAGAGATAGTCACAGAATATAGCTTGCAATCCCTACTGTCATCTACGTAGAACACCAACAAAGCTGGCTTTTTCCTGCGCAAAGAATCTTCTAAGGTAATTCGTGGTGGGACTATAGAGCCATTCCCAGCATACAGAGCAAAAATATTACCATCAAAGCTGTCATCATCGAAACTTGCTAATGCTGATGGTGTTCCCAGTAGATACCAGCAGCTCAGTAAGCCGACCAGAATCAATAGGCATTTGGAAACAAATCTACACCTTACACAGCAACTATATTTAATAGTCCTGTATCCGAATCTTCCTAAACCGTCTATCATACCGAATTATTAGCCCTTATCTCAAATCCGAGGTGAATCCAAGTCCAAGGGTTTCAAAAATCGCAACAATCACTATAGCAATTGTAATTCAGTTGTGAACCGTAGTGCAGGCATATTGGCTGCACTACCAGGATAACTAGACTTAGGCTGGTCAGCTCACTGCTTAGAACAGATCCTCTTGGCTTTTATCTGTTCGGTGATGCTTATCGTCCTGTTGGCCTGGCTAGTTACGGGAGTCGTGGTATTATACACCAATCAGGCTCAGAGTTTAGGGTAGTGGGGTTTCGGTTATCTTGATTCTTGAGGTTAGATTCGTTACCCTTGCACCGGTTACTGACTCTAACAAAATGCTAGGCCATGCTTGGCTTCGCTGCACTAAAGCGCTTCGGA
This sequence comes from Moorena sp. SIO3I6, assembly GCF_010672095.1. Lineage (NCBI taxonomy): Bacteria > Bacillati > Cyanobacteriota > Cyanophyceae > Coleofasciculales > Coleofasciculaceae > Moorena > Moorena sp. SIO3I6. The sequence goes on from NZ_JAAHHU010000036.1 coordinate 713, forward strand.
TTGGCTGAAAAATTGGTCTATCTAAAGCCATTTCAAGGATACTGCCGTGGGATCCCCTAGCCACTGACGAGATCGCGCTGCACTATGATCGTGTCAACAAGGCGTGAGGTTTTTCCCGAGACTTGAGAAATTTTGCATCTACTTGATAGACTGGGGGATGCCATGAGATAATAGTAAATTGTGTTTAATTGTAATATTTGAGTTCTTAGAAAAAAAACTATGGCAAGTAAGAAAGGTGTCCGAATCGTTATTACTCTAGAATGTACGGAATGTCGCAGTAACTCCAATAAGCGTTCGGCTGGTGTTTCCCGCTATACCACTAGGAAGAATCGCCGTAACACAACATCACGTCTGGAACTGAAGAAATTTTGCCCCAATTGCAACAGGCACACAATTCACAAAGAAATCAAGTAGATTTGGTCCTTGGTCATTTGTGAATTGAATTTTTTAATTCAAAATGGACTATTGACAAAGAACAAATGACTATAATCATTAACCAGTAACCCAAATAACCAATCACCAATCACAACCAATCATGACTTACTTTCGTAAACGTCTCTCTCCGATCAAACCCGATGAACCGATTGACTATAAAGATGTTGAGTTGCTGCGCAAGTTTATCACTGAACGGGGAAAAATTTTACCCCGCCGCATTACTAATCTAACGACTCAACAACAACGAAAGCTAACCACAGCCATTAAGCGAGCAAGGTTCTTGGCTTTGCTACCCTATATTAATAAAGAAGGTTAAGGTGAACAATCACGGTCTTCCTCTGGGATATTTCCCGTGTGAAGAATGAAATATCAAATAATAAGGATGAAGGATGAAGTATGAAGGATGAAATGGGGTGATCGATGGCTCAGGCGTGGGATGCAGTGGCCTCATGGGGAGGCCACTCGCGCTCTGCATGGCTGACATGGTTAACTAAAAACTTGCGACTCAACCAGGAGTTACACTGACCACTGAGCGCTGACCACTGAGCGCTGACAACTTCAGACTTCAGACTTCAGACTTCAGACTTTAGACTTGACCCCCTCTGCTGAGTTGGGCATCTCAACAACACAGGATAGACTGGGGGGAGGTGGATTTGGTAAACGCTACCCGGGTTATCAGAACTGGTGGAAAAGGGAACACTAATCGAATTTCGCTTACAAGGAGAACGCCATCTCGCCGTTGTCGATCGTCCAGAGGGCAAGAACCACTTGATTGCTTTGGATCAACGGGGGAAACTGCACAAGCTCCATCCTCGACAAGTCACCTACACAGTGGCGGATTCTACTTATAAGCCATCAGAAATACCAGAGTTTCTTGCTCGAGTACAACCGTATCTAGACCCAGATAGCTTAGAATTAGCCTGGGAATTACTGGTGGAAGAAGGAGAGGCGGTTACCTGTGCTGACATGGCACAGTTATTATTTTCTGAGCAAAGTCCACCCCAGTGCTATGCTGCACACTGTATTCTGTTTGAAGACAAAATCTATTTTAAACAAAAAGCACAAACCTATGAACCCCGCTCCGCTAGCATGGTGGCTGAAATCAAGCATCAACTGGCAGCGGCTCAATCAAAGCACCAGGAACAAGAAGAATTTTTGAAGCGAGTACAGCAAAAGCTAGGGGGTGAGGAAGTAGAGTGGGTTGATAGCGATCGCACTCGCTTTGATGCTCTAGAACGGTTCGTTAGTGAACCAGATAAACCCTCTCGTGCAGTTCAGGAAACTCTGGAAGCAGTAAAACGCCATCAAAACCCAGAAAATGCCTTCAATTTGTTGGTAAATCTGGGTTTGTGGCATCCTCACCAGAAGCACTTGCTGCGTCATAAAATCCCAACTCAATTTCGTCGTGAGGTACTCGAATTGACCCAGCAATACCTGGCAAATCCTCCTACTGACCCAGATTCAGATCGCTTGGATTTAACTCATCTGAAACTCTACACCATAGATGATGAAAGTACCCAAGAAATAGATGATGGGTTGAGTATAGAAGATCTAGAGGATGGCACTCAGCGTCTGTGGATTCACATCGCTGACCCAACCCGCTTGGTAATGCCAGGGGATAACCTTGACCTAGAAGCAAGACGGCGTAGTACCACCATATATCTACCCACAGGCATGATTCCCATGTTCCCATCGGAACTGGCAACTGGTCCAATGAGTTTGGTTCAAGGTCAAGTCTGTGGCGCACTCAGTTTTGGCGTGATATTGGATGAAGATGGTGCCATCTATGACTATCAGATTCGCCCCAGCTTGATTAAACCCACCTATCGCCTGACTTATGAAGATGTAGATGAAATGTTGCAGTTAGGGGTACAGGCAGAAACAGAACTGTTTGCGATCGCTAACTCGGCTGTGCGTCGGCAAAAGTGGCGCAAGTCTCAAGGGGCGATTAGTATCCATATGCCAGAGTCGGTAATCAAGGTGGGAAATGATGAGCAAATTACCATTGAGGTGTTAGAAGATTCACCATCACGGCAAATGGTGGCAGAAATGATGATTCTGGCAGGTGAAGTGGCTGGACGCTATGGTCAACTGCATCAAATTCCCCTACCATTCCGAGGACAACCCCAGCCAGAACTTCCCTCCCAAGAAGAACTGCTGCTATTGCCAGCGGGTCCAGTGCGGTTCTGTGCCATGCGTCGGTGTATGCCTAGAAGCGAAATGAGCATTACCCCAACACGCCACGCTAGTTTGGCTTTGGAAACTTACACCCAGGTAACCTCTCCCATCCGCCGCTACACTGACTTAATGACTCATTTCCAGCTGAAAGCTCATCTACGGGGTGACCCCCTACCCTTTGAAGCTGAACATTTGCTCGAAACGATGCAGAGTGTAACCAGAACAGCTAAGGACGCTAGTGAAGTAGAACGTGATACCAACAAATATTGGGGATTGGAATATTTACGGCGTAACCCGAATCAGGTTTGGCAAGTATTAGTACTCAGTTGGTGGCGAGAAAACGAGAATAAGGGCAACATTCTCCTAGAAGAGTTAGGTCTAGAATTGCCCATGCGTTTCCAGCGTTCGGTTCAATTAGGCGATCGCTTACACGTCAAAGTCAGTCACGCTGATCCCCGTAAAGAAGTTATTCATTTTCAAGAACTAGCGAACTCAGAGGCTCAACTTGCTTTTAACTCAAAGCTAGAAGATGGCTCAGCTTCTGCTGTCAACAGGTTCGCGTAAATCCCTTTTCTTGTATAAGGCTTAGATGTCAGCAGTTAATGATGTGACGAAACATCATATAGTGTTATTTAACAGTGTTATTTAATAGTGTTATGTAAGTATGTCAACCTACTTACCAGTTGGAAATTCACTTCTACTGTAAAACTGGAAAGCTTGCTTTGATGTCTCGACATAAGTACAAGAGATTAAAACACCAAATCACCTCGGTACCGAGCCGTTGGTACTTCTGCCTATCTTTGGCTATTACCATCCTGCTGGGATGGGTTGGTGTAGCAGCAGCACAAGATAGTAACACGAATAATTTCACTAACCTGTCTACTATCTGGTTGTTAGTTTCATCTTTTCTAGTCTTTTTTATGAATGCTGGCTTTGCCATGTTAGAAGCCGGGTTATGTAGACGAAGAAATGCGACTAATGTCTTGGCTAAAAATTTGATAGTTTTCTGTATATCAGCCTTAGCATTTTGGCTAATTGGCTTTGGCTTAATGTTTGGTGATGGCATTACTTACAGTTGTGTTCCAGGAGAAAATACTAGTTTAAGTTTAGTGGGTCAAAAGGGCTTGTTTTTTAATCTTCCCTTTCCCCAATTTGGAAATCTGGGCTTTCCAGAATCAGGATTTAATTGTCTCAATCAAGATTGGTCTAATCACTCCTTTGCGTCTCTATTTTTATTTCAGTTAGTCTTTGCTGGAACTGCAGCGACTATTGTTTCAGGAGCTGTTGCTGAACGGGTAAAATTCTGGGCATTTCTCCTATTTAGTTTTTTCCTGGTTGGTTTTATCTATCCCGTAACCGGTCACTGGGTTTGGGGACACTATGGTTGGCTAGCCAAGGCGCTAAAATTTCATGATTTTGCGGGTTCAACTGTAGTCCATAGTGTTGGTGGTATGGCTGCCTTGGTAGGTGCTTGGCTACTAAAGCCACGACAAGGTCGTTTTGGCTACAATTTAAGAACAGATAGATATGAAGGTCTCGAAACTGAAAAGTTCTCTGCCGATAATCTGGGTTTAGCCACCTTAGGCTGTTTAATTCTTTGGCTGGGCTGGTTTGGTTTTAATGGTGGCTCAGCAAAGGATCTCGATTATGTAGCCAATACCATCACAACTACCATGATGGCAGCAGCAGCTGGTGGAATATCCAGCGTATTTTTTAGTCCAATTATCCTAGGAAAACCCAGTCTAGCCTCAATTATCAATGGCATTTTAGGTGGGTTGGTGGGAATTACAGCTTCAGCTGCTTTTGTAGATATCAGAAGTGCATTTATAATTGGCTCTATCAGCGGTATTTTTGTCCTTTTAGGCGAATATTTTCTACAAGTTTGGAAAATTGACGACCCCGTAGGTTCGATTCCTGTTCACCTTTTCTGTGGATTTTGGGGAACGATTGCCTTAGGAATCTTTAGTAGCAATAGTTCTCTGTTGTACTCAGAACTTGATGTATATGACAATCCATTACTACAAGTGTTGTGTCAGTTCTTAGGCTGGCTGATTATTATCATTGTAACAGCTCTATTGAGTTTAGTAGGTTGGCTATTAGTTAGCCTAATTTTATATTATGCAATCCAGATCAATGAGCGGATTAGCGGCAAACAACGCCATAGGAAACAATTACGTCAAACCCAATATTTTCAATTGGGAGAATTTATCTTAACTATTTTTGAAATTGCTCGTCGAGGAATTAGGGTATCTTTGGAAGAAGAAATAAGTGGTAGCGATGGAGTTTTTTATAATCCTTAAAATCTGGATTATCAGTAAATAGCTAAGTCTTTAAAAGTAGGAAATAAAAGAAAGTTGTCTTGAATAAAACCATTACATTAAATTATATATATTAATTAGTTATTTAATTACTAAAAATCCCTACATACATTTCCTATTCCCTATTCCCTATTCCCTGTTCCCTGTTCCCTGTTTCCACGACTACTGATTTAACAATTTAACAATTGATTACCCCAAATATTTAGAAGCGGGACAATCATATTTTATTAGATAGTTTTTCAACCAATTAGCATAATTCTCATTATTCCTATCCCATCGACGGAAAAAACGTGGAAGAGATTTTTGTTTAAACTGGTAGTAACGCTCTGATACTTGACAAAGATTTATCGTAGCTTGCTTGAATTCACCTTGACTAGCGAGCTCTTCTATAGCATAGGAAAACTGCAATTGATCTAACATTGACTGACATAGCTTGGGAAAAGCCTTATTTTGACTCTTTATCTTTCTAAGTTGCTCTATTTGTTCTTTTCTGGTAATAAATTGGCGTCTGCATATGTCCTGAGGAACAAGGTTTTTTAGTTGATCGTCTGCTCTTCTAGCACTAGTACACTGAAATACACCAAAGGTAATGACTAGAAACAAGGCGATCAAGCCACCCCAAAAACTAATGGGTGATGGGATTCTGCTAGTTGATGGGGTAGCCGAGGTTGTGGCTTGGTCTGGCTCTAAAGGTACTACAGTTGATTGGTTGGGCTCGTCAGTTGTTAGATCTGGGTGTTTAGGCTGGTCAGTTGTGAGATCTTGGTGTTGAGTAACTGGGGTGATTGGTAGGTTAGGAAAAGCCATGGCGATGGCTTGATCAGTAGCATCTGTCGTCAGCTCAGATGCCAACCAATAGTCTGTACTGGTCAACTGTGCTAACTCTTGAGCTACCCAGTTGAGATTAAAAACAGCCTCATAAATACGGTTAGAAACTTTTAAATTTCCCCCCTGGTTAATCACCACACCGGAGTTGAGCAACACTTTTTGTTCCCAACTGTCATTTGCCATCATGGCTCCCTGCAAAATTTTCTGATACAGCCGCAGGAATTGTTCTTCGAGCAAGAAACTACGAATATCTTGCAGAAGTTCAGCGGCTTCCTGAGTTTCCCAATTTTCAACGAAGTGAGTTTTGACGAGTTCTTCGACTTTAAGAGCTTCCTCACCAACAGGGATGGGAGATTTAAAGTCAAGGATAACTTGACAAAGCTTCTGGGTCAAAAAAGGCTGAGAGCCAGTCCATGCCAGTACCTCGTCTAAGATAACATCAGGGTTGATCAGATGTTCCGCCAATGCGGGTTTGAATGGTTCGAGGATTTTAGCCACCTCAGGTTTATCCTGCTTAGAGGTCATTTCATTCCTTGTGTATTCCAGACTATTTTTCCTTCAAACATATTTTGTGATAGTCTTAAATTTTGGATCAAGATTAACAAGGAATTTCTATGACCTACAAGCCAGGTTATCGGTAAGACATGGGGTTTCGACTACATGTCCATTACATCCAACCCCTCTGATGGCATAACCTTTCCCCCATAGGACTTAACTACATCTTCAAACAAGGGCATATCATCCTGTGGGATTCCCACTACTACTACCATTTTGGCATATTCCTCTGCTCCTTCTTCCTTGTATTCTATTTGCTCGAAGGGCAGGTCTGTTGTCCAATCGTCTAAATTGCTATTAATCATAGGGATGTTGGGCAACAGTTCTTCAACTGGGATAGCGCGAGGTTTAAAAGGTAGATCCACGCAAAATCGAGGCAGTGCCTGATGAGAAAAATTAACGAAATCCACGGGATTGGTAAAGACGACGGATACTTGGACTTTCATAATCTATGCTATGCTATTCAATCTATTGAGACCGATTTGAATTAATACATCATAGCAAAGATGAGCAGTAAGCTTACCCCGGGCTGTTGGCGTAGCCTGCCGCCAGGCATAGCACGGGGGCTTTCGCCCAGGCAACAGGCGCGTTGGTTTTCAGTACCCCTAGCTAACTAACGCCCTTAGACTCCCAATTAATTGAGCCTAAGGGTTAAGGGCTGAACCTCTAGGTCTGCTTACTCTACGGAAACCCGTAGCTTCTACAACCGAGTCAATTCCCGGACGACCCCATTGAGAATTAAGAATTGAGAATTGAGAATTGAGAATTGGTATTTCTGAATTCTTGATTCTTGATTCTTGATTCTTCAACATTGCTCCGATTTACGTATCACTCGCCGATACTAACCTACTGGCCTAGCCGTTTTCTCCAGAGCTAAGAGTGCCTTGGCCAATTTCAACCTATATCTATTATACTTTACTGGGGTTAAAACTGCTATGCCGCTTCATCCCGGAGACGAAACCTTTGTTTCTTACGTGAGACAGCCTCTGACTTGCAGTCATGCCAAATCTGGGTCTAATAGCACCGTTAACCAAACTGGTAATATGAACAGTGTATTATATCGCAATGACTCAATTTAGGAATTGATGCCTGGTGAATAAAGACGTATCAAGGAGTTTGGTTTACGAGTTCCAGCCTCATCAGATTATTTGCTTAGAGCATGACAATACTCGTTTATACGCTGAAGTTATCGAATTTGTGTCATCGCGACAAATGTGTTGGGTGCGTTCTATGATATTGGTCACCTTGCATAGTCAAGAGCCTGTGCCAGTGGAACCCCCTGAACAGCTTACTCTTTACGACCTACGCTCTGGACCGGATTTACTTTGGCCAGCGAGTTTATTACGACTAGCCTTAGACACTGAAGTAATTCCCCTCTTGGTTCGGTTAGATGACCCTGATGTCAATGTAGAAAGTGACCCTGATGCTCGCCAGCAACTAAGTTATTTTATCTGTGCAGTTTGGCAAGCTTATCCAGACAAGTTTTAAGTTTTGTTAATGGTTAATCGGTAATAGGACTTTGCCAACTCAATGGTGATCTGATCACGACTCAAGCAGTAGCAAGTCAGACCCCTTAGGAGAGTAAACTAAAGTTGTAGGGGTTTTGCCACATGTAGCTGTCAGAGCTTGCCCCAACCCTGAAAGTCATGGCTAAAAGTCATGGCTAAAAGTCATGGAGTAGTTACCAAGCCTCCGAGCTGGTCTAGCCTTAGTTTATAACCACTTTTTCTAGTGACTCGGAACTAGCTGTACACGACCAGCATCCATCTCAGACATTAATAATTCCAGTGCTTCGTAATCCACATCAGAGATGTAACCCGTTTGAGTTAGTTCGTAGTTAATTGCATTCTCTATATCAGGAGTCAACTGCCTAATATAGAGGGCTTTTTCTACTAGTTGACGAATAACAAAGGTAGTTTTCACAATTACTTACCCAAAATTCCATATAAATTTATTGTCTTCTGAAGTTACTAGCCACTATAGTGATCTTTATCTTATTGGTATGTGATCTAAATCACTGATAAGGTGGATTGGTACTCTCTTAAATACATATTATAAGCCTTTTGGACTTAACTCATAAAGCTTAACCTGAACGTAAGAAGCTATGCCGTTTCAAGGGTTAGAGGTATTGAAGTTTAGGTGCGACCCGTTCCCGTAGCGTCGGCTTTGCCCAAAGGTGCGACCCAAGGGCGATTTACTCGCCCTTGGAGGCGCGCACCTAAGGCAGTTATAAGGACATACTGCTTAGTACTACTTGCCTCTACACCCTAGTTAACGTTATACTTATCTAAAGCTAAACATTTGGCTCAAGCCTATAAAAAAAGTCTTATATTTCTATGTCAGGGCAGCTCTATTTAGTGAATGTAACAAAAATTATTAAAATTTAATCCCTACTTATAGGCATGAACTGAGCGATGCTCTTAGCGACTTAGACCATCGGAAATGAAAAATAAATAAATTACTTAACTTGAAAAAAGTAATATATGATACATTTTGTTGATGGTAAGTTTTATGAAGATTTCAAAAACCATTAGCCATCTGTAAAGATTCGGCAAAGTATCTCAGAAGTGGTATGGAATTAGCAAAATTCCATACTATCTTCAATATATTCTCTAGAAAATTTTATTGGATTTGACCAAGTGAGGATTCTGCTCATGACACAGGCGACCCTGAGTGCAAAATTAAGAATTATTCAACCTTCCGGTCATATTAACGCTTCTAATGCAATTGAGTTTAAAAGTCAGTTGACAGAAGCTGTGGTGGCTGCTGAGGATTCGGCTTTGTTGGTTGATATGCATAAGTTAGAGTCTCTCGACAGTGCTGGCTTAATGGCCTTAATTCATGCCCTGAAGCTAGCAAGAAGTCTAGAGAGGCGCTTTGGTCTTTGCTCCGTAGCTCCTTCAATTCGCATTATGCTGGAGCTAACTAAATTAGATGGGGTGTTTGAGATTTTTGAGAGCCATGAGGCTTTTGCTACAGCCCTCTAGGGGGTTGGAGTAGGTTGGGAAGCTAACTCAATGGCTCTGAGTGCAGCAAAATAATAGGAAATCTAAGGAAGATTAAGTGCTTACAGCGATGATGATGGGAGGAGATAGGGAAATACCAGTCAAGAAGTCTGGTGGTTCTTATCTCCCTCACTTCATCCACCTTCACCCAACCCTATCTCTACCCTGAGTACTGATAAAATGAATGGTGGATCAGGGCTAACTGCATTGAAAGCAGTAATAAAGTTTCTATGGGAATCACTGTAGATGAAATACTAACACCAGACATCAACAGACCAGCCCGTTACTTAGGTAACGAGTTGGGAGCAGTCCATAAACCTTGGGAAGAAGCTGAGGTACGCTGGGTATTGACTTATCCAGAAATCTATGAAGTGGGCGCTTCTAACTTAGGCCATATCATCCTCTACAATATATTGAATTGTCAACCTAGGCAGTTATGCGATCGCGCCTATCTACCCGCCCCAGACTTGGCAGCTAAATTGCGTTCCACTCAAACCCCTCTGTTTGCTGTCGAGAATCGGCGACCTCTGACAGATTTTGATATTATTGGCTTTAGCCTTAGCTATGAATTAGGGGCAACCAACATCTTGGAAATGTTGGATTTGGCAGGAATTCCCCTTACCTGGAAAGACCGTGCTGAGTTTGATATATCGGAAATCCCCCTAATTTTTGCAGGTGGACAAACGGCGACATCGAATCCTGAACCCTATGCTGATTTCTTAGATTTTGTGGATCTTGGCGATGGGGAAGAATTGTTGCCAGAGATTGGCTTAGTAATCGAAGAGGGCAAAGCAGCTGGCTTAAGTCGAGAAGCGTTACTCCTGGATTTGGCTCAGATACCAGGGGTGTATGTCCCCCAATTCTATGATATGACTGAGGATGGCTCAGTTAAACCCAACCGCCCTGATGTGCCGAAGCGGATATTGCGGCGTGTGGCTACACCGATGCCTGCCTATGCTATTGGACTAGTACCCTATATCCAAACGGTTCATGACCGACTCAAGATCGAAGTGCGACGGGGCTGTACTCGGGGTTGTCGGTTCTGCCAACCTGGGATGCTGACTCGACCAGCGCGGGATGTGGCACCAGAAAAAGTGGTGGAAGCTATTGAAGAAGGGATGCGTGCTACAGGGTATAACGAGTTTTCCCTTCTATCCCTGAGTTGTTCCGATTACCTGGCTCTACCAGCGGTGGGGATGGAAATCAAAAATCGTCTTAAGGATCAGAATATTTCCTTGTCCCTACCGAGTCAGCGGGTAGACCGCTTTGATGAAAATATTGCCAATATCCTAGGGGGAAATCGCCAGAGTGGCTTGACCTTTGCCCCAGAAGCAGGAACTCAGCGGATGCGGGATATTGTGAATAAGGGACTGACTAATGAAGAACTGCTCAGGGGAGTAAAGACGGCATTTGAGCAAGGCTGGGAGAAAGTCAAGCTCTATTTTATGATTGGTTTGCCCGGTGAAACGGATGCGGATGTGTTGGGGATTGCAGAAACAGTCCGTTGGTTGCAGCAGGAGTGCCGTGCAAAAGGGAGAAAAACCCTTAAGTTTAACATAACTGTTTCTAATTTTACCCCAAAACCTCACACCCCATTCCAGTGGCATTCCGTATCGACTTCGGAGTTTAAACGCAAGCAGGAATTGCTCAAACAAGTATTTGGTCAGATCAGGGGGGTGAGGGTTAATTACACCGATGTTCGGATTTCGGCCATGGAAGATTTCGTCGGACGGGGTGACAGACGCTTAAGTGCGGTGGTGCGCCGTGCTTGGGAATTGGGGGCAGGGATGGATGCTTGGATGGAAAGCTTGGATCGGGCATTTGCTGCTTGGGAAAATGCGATCGCTTCATCAGGTCTGACCTGGAAATATCGCCAAGTAGAAAATGGCGAATGGAACGTGATGGCGGGTGTAGAAGAGTTGCAAGTTGGAAGGTTGTTCGCGTTCGCGCAGCGTCGCCTACGGCGAAAGCGTGGCCAAAAGGCCAAGGTTGAAAGTTCAGAGCAACCAGCTAACCTACAACCAGCTAACCTACAACCTTCAAACCTTGGCCAAAAGGCCACGCTACGCGAACAACCTTCAAACCTTGGCCAAAAGGCCACGCTACGCGAACAACCTTCAACCCTTGGCCAAAAGGCCACGCTACGCGAACAACCTTCAACCCTTGGCCAAAAGGCCACGCTACGCGAACAACCTTCAACCCTTGGCCAAAAGGCCACGCTACGCGAACAACCTTCAACCCTTAACGCCCTTGATGCTCCCTTGCCTTGGGATCATATTGATACGGGAATTGATAAGAATTGGCTCAAGGAAGATTTACAACGGGCGTTAGATGCAGCAACGGTACCGGATTGTTCCTTTGATGGGTGTTCTCACTGTGGTGTGTGTGGGATTGATTTTGGTCATAATGTGGTGATTGACCCGCCACAGATTCCGCAATTTACTGGTCACTTTAAACCCAATACTAATAAGGATCAGCGGCTGCGGGTTTGGTTTGGAAAGTTGGGGGATATGACCTTGTTGGGTCATCTGGATTTGGCAAGTCTGTTTGAGAGAGCAGTAAGACGGGCGTCACTACCAATTCGCTATAGTGGGGGGTTTCGGGCTAATGCTCGGATTATGATTGCTAATGCATTGCCCTTGGGAGCGTCTAGTAGTGGGGAGATTGTGGAGTTTGAGTTAACTGAGAAAATGCCAGTTGAGGAGTTTAGGGAAAGGCTGGTGTCTGAGTTGCCTATAGAGATTCCGGTGTATGGGGTTGAAGCAGTGGATTTGAAGGAACCTGCTGGAACTCAGCTGTTGGAAAAGGCTGAGTATTTGATTCGAGTTGAGGCAATGTCATCGGTGTCTTGGGAAGAGTGGCAGGGTTGGATTGAAGCAATTAAGGGTAGTAAGGAAATTTGGTGGGAGCGGTTTACGAAGTCGGGTAAGAAGCAGTGGGTGAATTTATGCGATCGCTTATTTGAGTTCGAGGTGATGGAACCCCAAAAACCCAAAGATGGTGAAGAGGAGGTTGCAGAGTCTGGGGTGGTTTTGCGGTATGTCGGGAGTTGTTTGAATGATGGCACCATGTTGCGACCAGAGCATATTATTTATATGTTGGACCAGGTGGCGCAGCAGGAGTTTCGTTTGTTACATGTTCATCGGCAACGGTTGATTCTGCGCAATTGAGAAATTTGGTGTGGCATTGCTGAATCTTCGGATGAATATGAGTGGGGTGGGCATCCTGCCTGCCCAAAAAGATCCGGTGCGCTTGACCCATTAAGAATTAAATTCGCCACGGGTCGCACCGTCAGGAACGGGCAAGATGCCCATTCCACAAAAGTCTTCAAATCATTCCATTATTAAGCAACGCTGCCGGGAGAGGAGTTGCTGCTTCAAGGAATGGTATAATCAAAAGAAAACCACTGCTTTGATAAGGAAAGCCAATGGTACGGGAGTAACCAAAATTAGCCATTAGCCATTACACATTACCAATTACCAAGAATTATATTCTCACTGAGCTAAATTGATCTAGCTAACAATTACTTATTATTTCTAATCCTACCATTAGGCATAATAGTGTTACAGAAAATAGCATCATTTAATTCAGCCTTAGCTAATTTAGCCTTTTTAAGATTAGCATGGCTAAAATTAGCCTCACTCAAATCAGCATCATGAAAGTCAACACCTTCTAAATTGGCATAACTTAGGTTTGCGCCCCTCAAGTCACTATTATACAGTCTTGCACCACTCAAATTAGCATGACTAAGGTTAGCGCCAGACATTTCCTCATAACCAAGGTTGATATTTTTCAAGTCTAAACCGCTTAAGTCAGCCTCTGCACAAATAAAGATTGCTCCTGCTTTTGATGGGTTAAATCCAGTCGGAAACTCAGTGCATGACGTATAGATAGCTTTAGTAAAATTTATACTACTAAGGTCAGCTTTTTTCCAGCCATCAACCCCTAGCATACGGGCATAACTGAGGTTAGCATTGCTCAGGTCAGAATCACCTAGGTAAACGTCACATAAGGTAGCATAAGTAAAATTGGCATCCGTGAGCTTACTACCAGCCATATAGATTACAGATAAATCAGCATAGCTCAGATCAGTACCACTAAAGTCGCAGTTTTCCAAGGTTGATTCAGATGCTACTAGATGACTCAAGTTAGCCTTAGTGAGGTTGGAATTTTCGATAGTGGTTTCATATAGGTAAGCATTCCTCAAGTTAGCATGACTTAGATCCACATCATCCCAACTAGCTTCCTCTAAATCAGCATTACTCAAGTCAGCATAATTTAGACAAACACCCTTGAGGTTAGTACTTTTCAAGTTAGCCTTTTTAAAATTAATACCAGAAAAATCTCTTTCACCGGCTTCGTAGCGTTTTAGGAATTCATCACGATTCATAGTATGCCCCTTATTTGTTTAATATTAGATAGTAATCATCCTGATTATATCGTAAAAAAAAATTTTATTAGTATTTTCATGGGTTGGGTTAATGATTAATGGTTAATAGTTGTTAGTACTTAATGGTATCAAGCCTAATCTAAGGGTGCCTAATCCTTAATTCTTAATCCCTCATCCCTGATCCTTTATCCTTAATGTGCCGATCAGCAGATGAAATTGCTCCCAACTCCATAAACTTGACGTAGTCATAACGAGTTTTGGTTATTTTAGCAGAACAGAAAAATAAAGGTTAGGTTAGTTTTATAGGGAGTTAATTTGCTGTCAGGTTACAAAATAGTTGATTGTTGATTAGGCTTTAGGGATAAACCATGAACTATAGTAATCCTACATGAATCGTGAAATTTCCTGATCCGAAGTTACCTTGTAAAAAAATTCTGCTTTAATTGTGTCTGACTACTTACGACCTATAAAGGCAACTTAATAATCCAGTTCGATTAGACCAAGACTATGACTACAACTGAGCGTAAAACAGAGAATAAAATGGAAGTGCCTAGGACAACTAGTGAAGTTATTCGCATCAAACCTCAACAGTTTATTCATGTGCTAGACAACAACACTGGTGTTACTCGACTGGAGGTTGGTCCTCAAACCATTACCCTTCGGGATCACGAGCGGCTGATCTTAAAACCTGAACCGATGATTATTGTGCCGCCTCGATATTATTGTGTGGTGGCTAATCCATTACTCCGGGATGAAGACGGTCAACCCATTGCTGATCAGCATGGTCAAATTCGACTGCGCTACGGTGATCTGGAAATTCGCTTCGCGCAAGATCCCTTTCCCCTTTATCCAAACGAGAAACTGGTAAAAGATGTCACGCAACTGGCAGTAGTCGAGACCAATCAAGCACTGCGTCTGAGAGCAATTCGGGATTTTACCGATACGGTTACGAGAATAGTTGATGGAGAAACCCAGACTGAAACAATTAACCGTTTAGCAGGTGATGAATGGCTGTTTGAAGGACCTGGAACCTATATTCCCCGGGTGGAGGTGGAAGTAGTTGAGACAGTAACAGCTGAGGTGATTAAACCTAACCAAGCTTTGCACCTGTTAGCACGGCAGAATTGCACCGATCGTCAAAGGAATAGACGTATAGCAGGTGAAGAATGGCTGGTTAGAGAAGAAGGAGCCTATTTACCTGGTGTGGATGAAGAAGTAATTGGCATTATTAATGCTTACATTTTGACAGAACAAAAAGCATTACATCTGAAAGCTAAACGCACCTTTACTGATATTTTTGGTCGTCAGCGTAAAGCTGGAGATGAATGGTTGGTCACCTTTGAAGATGCAGAAATTCATATTCCCGATGTTTATGAAGATGTAGTGGGGGAAGTCACCATTACTACCCTGAGCGATCACGAATGGTGTATTGTGCTTGACCCGATTGATGAGTCTGGTAAACCTCAGCTGGGTATGCGAGAGATTCGCCAGGGGAGAACATCATTTTTCTTGCATCCTGGTGAGTCCTTGGAGAATGGTATCCAAAACATCTATGTTCTCAGTGAGCTCGAATCACTATTGCTTCGAGCCAAAGAAGCTTTTAATGAAGGGGAAGGTGACCAGGTCATTACTCATCAACCAGGGGATTTGTGGATGATTGCTGGGCCACAAGATTATATTCCCCCTGTGGAAGTGGAAGTGGTTGAGAAGCGTCAAGCCATTCCCCTCGATAAGAATGAAGGTATCTATGTGCGTAACATTCAGACTGGTGAACTCAAGCTGGTCGGTGGTCCTCAGGCTTATATGCTCACTCCCTATGAGAAGCTTTGGGAAAAAGAACTGCCATCGGTAGTTGAGGAACTGTTGATGCAAAAAATAGACCCATTATCTGGGCGTGGTGAGCATTCTCTAGCTGGAGGGGATCAGTCGGAGGGAAAATCAGGAGTACGCCAAGGTCTATCCCAACGGGATAAGACTAGAGCAGTTGTGTTTCATATTCCTCAAAATGCTGCTGTACAGCTCCATGATTATAAAAACAGAACTGCAAGAACTGTATTTGGACCGGACTTGGTGATGCTCGAACCAGATGAAGCCTTTACTGTGCTTTCTTTGTCAGGTAGCAAGCCCAAACGACCTAATGTCATCAAATCCTTAGCCTTATTACTCGGTCCTGATTTCATGACCGATATCTTTACCGTAGAGACAGCAGACCATACCAGATTGCAGCTACAACTGTCCTATAACTGGTACTTTGATGTGGACAGACACGATGAACAGACTGCAGCTAGATTGTTTCAAGTACCTGATTTTGTGGGAGATACTTGTAAAGCGATCGCATCCCGAGTGCGGGGTGCTGTAGCAGGGGAAAAATTTGATGAATTTCACCGCAATTCAGCCCGGATTATCCGTCAGGCCGTGTTTGGCACTGATCAAGAAGGTCATATTCGAGATGAATTTCGTTTTCGAGCGAATAACCTGCTAATTACCAATATTGATATTCAGTCAGTGGAGCCAGTGGATGAAGAAACCTTAAGGAGCTTGCAAAAGTCAGTGCAGCTAGCGATTCAAATTACCACTGATGCTCAAGAAGCTGCTGCACGCCAAGATGCGGAACGGATTGAGCAAGAAGCGAAAGCCAGGTTGGAAAGGCAAGTGATTTTGGATCAAAGTGCAGCAGAAGCAGAACGGAAAAAACTTCTAGAATTACAAGCAGAAAATATAGCCATTGAGTCTACAGGTCAGGCAACAGCAGAAGCGAGAGCTAAGGCTGAAGCGGCTCAGATTCAAGGACAATTAGCAGTTAACTTGGCTCAGCAAGAAGCCGAGGCGGCTCGGATTCGCAATCAAATCGAGTTAGCTCAACTCAAAGCACGTCAGGAAGCTGAATTAGCCCATCAACAAGCCTTAAATAACCTAGAGATTGCCAAAGCTGAGCGTATGGCTCACATTAAGAGTGAAGAATACCGACAGAAAGTAGAAGCAATTGGTCCTCAAACCATTCAAGCGATCGCACAAGCAGGTCCGGAAATGCAGGCAAGACTTCTAGAAGCACTTGGTATCCAGAGTGTTTTGATTACCGATGGCAAAAATCCCATCAATCTATTTGGTGCAGCTAATGGTCTGATTAGTCCGCCAACTTCTAACTAAGTGCATCTGTATCTGCTGCGCGCTGTGTCTGCTGCGCGCTGGCACGGCTTCGCTTATACACAGATACACGGATAACCCAACGCTATCTTACCGGTCTATCTTACCGGTCTATATGTGTCGAAGGTTGAGAGTTGAGGTGTTGCTCAACTCTATTAATTACCCCTAGTAGCAGAAATAAACCAAATACTACAGCAACACCGATAGCAGTCCACTTGAAAAAAACTAACTTTGGCCGACCTTTAGCTGGATAACCACAACTTAGGCAAATTTCATCGTTGGTGCTGGTTAAAGACCCACAAACGTTACACTGTTCTAAAGTCATAGTTCTTGGAAATCTCTACCGTCATAAGATAACTGAAAAAATTATCAGGTGGGTAGAGTACTTTGAACCTTCCTTACCAACTCCTTGATGCCCAAGTTGCTTAGTTCAAGTGGGTAGGTTACAAAAAAATCAGGGCACAAGGGAAAACCTCCAGGTATGAAGCCTGTGACCAATAACCGATTACCCATTCCTAATCATGGCCTCAGGACACAATTTAATTCTGGATCTAACCACAGTTCTAGGCGCTTCTGCTCTGGGAGGCTACCTTGCCAATCGGCTACGTCAACCTGTACTTTTAGGCTATTTAGCCAGTGGTTTATTGGTTGGTCCGTTTGGTCTTAAACTCGTAGGCGAATTAGAACAAGTCAAATCCCTAGCTGAAATTGGGATTGTTTTTTTGTTATTCACCTATGGGGTAGAATTTTCTCTATCCCAGCTTAAACGATTTAAAGATATTGTCCTGAAAGGGAGTTTACTGCAAATTAGTCTCACTATTACCCTAGTTGCAGTTTTAGCCAATGGACTTGGTTGGGTTGATGGATTTACTCCGGGAATAATGCTCGGATTTATCATCTCCCTCTCCTCCACCTCAGTAGTTCTTAAAACCCTGATGGAGAGAGGAGAAACCAATACCCTTCATGGTCAAGTGATGCTGGCAATTTTGATTGCTCAAGACCTTAGTTTAGGTCTGATGTTAGCCGTCATCCCCGCCCTTCAGCAGCCCTCAGATATTGGCTCAGCTTTAGTTGTTGCTTTACTCAAAGCGTTGGTGTTTCTAGCTGCTGCTCTAGCCGCCGGTCGCTGGATAATTCCCCATCTCATTAAATATATTGCCCGCACTGAAAACAGTGAGCTATTTCTGATCACAGTAATTGCCCTGTGTTTAGGGATTGCTTTGATTACTGCTGGACTTGGTCTATCCGTTGAAATGGGAGCATTTGTGGCAGGATTAATGATGGCTGAAATTGATTATGCTGACCAAGCAGTTGCCAAAATAATCCCCCTTAAAGACACGTTTGTATGTCTATTTTTTGCATCCATAGGAATGCTGATTGAGCCGGAAGTGCTGCTCGAAAACTTCGGCATAATCATCGGTTTAGTGATGTTAGTCATGGGGGGTAAAGCAGCCATTATCCTACCGATTGTGCTGAAATTTGGCTATTCCTTTAAAACGGCTTTTATTGCTAGTTTTGGTCTCAATCAAATTGGAGAATTTTCCTTTGTCTTAGCAGTGGTTGGCTTTGAGTTAGGATTTATCACTAGGGATCAGTATCTACTCCTGGTGGGAACTACAGCCATTACCCTAGTCCTGACACCCATGTGGCTAAGATGGTCTCCCCGAATAGCAGACCACCTGGTAAATCTGCCGTTTCTGAAAAGCTACCTGCGTCAGTTTCAGGGTACTAAAGCTTTGTCAATTCCAGAAACGATTTGTAATCATGTGGTAGTGGCTGGCTATGGACGAGTTGGGCGAGTACTGGTCAAAATCCTGCGCAATCAAGGGCATCAGGTACTAGTGATTGAAAATAGCGAAGCTGCTATTCAACGCTTGAGACATGAGAAAATTCCCTATATGTTTGGGGATGCTCACTCGGAACTGGTGTTAGAAAAAGCCCATCTAGAAAAAGCTAAAGCCCTAGCCATTGCCCTACCCGATCCTGGCAGTACCCGCTTGTTGCTCAAACGTGCCCTCAAGTTTGCCCCAGGACTGGATATTGTGGCTCGTTCTCACAAAAATAGCGAAATTGACCTACTTACCCAGTTAGGGGCGCGGGAAGTAGTGCAACCAGAATTTGAGGCAGCATTGGAAATGGGAGCCCATGTGCTAGTAGCATTGGGAGAAACCCCAGGGATGATTCAGTCGGTCATCAATCGGATTCACCAAGACCGCTATTTGAGTGTACGACCTGAACAAGCTACCTATTCAAAGCAGCAAGACATCACTGATGTTGCCCAAGAACTCCACAGTGAGTGGGTGACTTTGAGTCAAACTTCCCGTCTAGATTGGGTAACTCTGGCAGCAGCAGATATCCGTAACGTGACTGGGGTAACAGTTTTGACAATTCAACAAGGTAATGATATAGTCCACTACCCACAAGGTAAGATGACGTTGCGTTCAGGGGATCGATTGCTAGTTGTTGGGGAACCGGAAGAATTAGCAGCGTTTAGAGACTGGATCGAAAGTCGCAGTTTCCTTAGTGAGGGATCTAAGCATTGGGTAACTTTGGTAGAGAATTCAAGTTTGGTGGGTATGAAGCCAATTGATCTCCAGAATCAATACAATGTCATAGTTCAGGCGTTGCGTAGACAAGGGAAACTGTATAATCCGGTGGATGAAGCTGGAGTATTGCAGGTGGGGGATTGTGTGTTGTTGTCTGGGGAATGGGATGAGGACTGAATTATTTGATTTCGAGACTATGCGATTAGCCCGAAGGGCTACGCTACGCGAACGCATCCTTCGAGAGCCGAATCCCCCGATTTCAGATAAATCCATACAGCAAGCAAATTTTTCTCAAACTAATTCTCAAACTAACTAGACACCCTTAGCAAAATACTATATACTATACAATAGTGACATTATGACAGTTGCTTCCTCAGCAACTGGTGTTCTGGGTGTGCTTTAGGCTGAGAAGTAGGTTCGAGGCAAGATAATATAGACAGCATACCAGGCGTTTGTTTGGCATCAGGGCTAAAGTAGGTCAAAGACAGTTAGGTATAAACAAGTCCCATCAGTTCTTGGGTCTGCTTTAGGTCAATAAGTGCTTACACTTTCGTGGATCAAGGGATACTGAGTTATTAGCAACTTAAGTCCCAGCGAAGTCAGGCGAGTTTAATAGCCTTTTCTGACCAGTAAACGCAATTGAAGGATAATCTAGCTCGACCCTCATGCCGAGCTAGATAAAAGTGGGCTCTCTGCTTATTTTTTGAGGAGAGGTTTATCCACTATAAATAGTGACCAGGTTTATAATGACCAGGTTTGTGGCACAAAGGGAATTCAGGTTTGTGAATATCCCTGCTGCCAGACTGCTGCAATGTCTACAAAGGAGAAACCCGTGTCTGTCGGTATCCTCGGTACCAAACTCGGTATGACCCAAGTGTTCGATGATGAAGGAAGAGCGATTCCTGTAACCATCGTCCAAGCAGGGCCATGTACTGTGACCCAAATAAAAACCAACCAGACAGATGGCTACAATGCCATTCAAATTGGTTATGACCAAGTCAAGCCTAAGGCAATTACTAAGCCTGAAATAGGACACTTGGCTAAGTCCAGCGCCCCACCCTTACGCCACCTACGTGAGTACCGCGTGGATGATAGCAGTAAGTTTGAACTGGGTCAGCCAGTCAATACCGATATGTTCAGTATTGGTCAAATTGTCGATGTCAGCGGTAAAACCATTGGTCGCGGGTTTGCCGGTTATCAGAAACGTCACAACTTCAGGCGAG
Source organism: Moorena sp. SIO3I6 (assembly GCF_010672095.1). Lineage (NCBI taxonomy): Bacteria > Bacillati > Cyanobacteriota > Cyanophyceae > Coleofasciculales > Coleofasciculaceae > Moorena > Moorena sp. SIO3I6. The sequence continues at coordinate 21,335 of NZ_JAAHHU010000036.1, forward strand.
GACCGATGGCTCATGGTTCCAAAAACCACCGCCTCCCAGGTTCCACTGGAGCAGGGACAACCCCTGGTCGTACCTATCCAGGTAAGAAAATGGCTGGTCGTTACGGCGGTACCAAGGTGACAATTCGCAAACTTGAGTTAGTCAAGATAGATGCAGAGCGCAATTTGCTACTGATTAAAGGTGCAGTTCCCGGTAAACCAGGGACACTATTGAGCATTGCACCAACTAATAAAGTCGGACGTTAGTCAGAACGAAAAAGCAATTAGCTCCCTCATCGTTAGGTGTAAGCCTGATGTATATGTAACTGTTTATTTTTACTACTAGCACTGAGTGCTGAAAAGCTAACAGCTAATTGCTAAATGCTTGGTCCCTAAGAAGGAGAGAACAAATGGTAGATTGTTCAGTGCGAAACTGGCAAGGGGAAGAAGTAGGGCAGGCAACACTCCAGATGCGAGTTGCCAAAGAAGAAAACGCTGCCCACATTGTTCACCGGTCACTGGTTAGACAAATGGCCAATGCTCGTCAAGGCAATGCTTGTACAAAAACTCGTTCCGAAGTTAGAGGTGGAGGACGCAAACCTTGGCGACAAAAGGGAACCGGTCGTGCTCGTGCTGGTTCGAATCGTTCACCCCTATGGCGTGGTGGTGGTGTGATCTTTGGTCCGAAACCCAGAGACTATAGCCAGAAAATGAACCGCAAAGAGCGTCGCTTGGCTCTAAGAACAGCGTTTATGAGTCGAGCCGAGGATTTGATTGTGGTAGAGGAATTTGTTGAGCAACTACCACGACCCAAAACCAAGGATGTGGTGGCAGCAATTGGTCGGTGGGGAATTGAGCCTGAGTCAAAAGTTCTCATAATCCTAGCTCAGCCAGAAGAAAAGGTTTATTTGTCAGTCCGTAACCTAGCAACTGTCAAGTTGATTTATGCCACCAACTTGAATATCTATGATATCCTAGCCGCTGATAAAATCGTGACCACTAACACGGCTCTTACCAAAATTCAGGAGGTTTACAATGACTGAGTATAACCCCCGTGACCTTGCTGATTTGGTGATTCGCCCAATTGTGACTGAGAAGGCGACCCTACTGATGGAGCAGAACAAGTATGTCTTTGATGTGATTATCAAAGCGACAAAGCCACAAATTAGAGCCGCGATTGAAAGTCTTTTTGAAGTGAAAGTGGTGGCAGTAAATACCCTACGTCCGCCACGTAAAAAGCGTCGAGTGGGAAGATTTGTAGGTTACAAACCCCAGTACAAACGGGCGATTGTTACCCTAGCTCCAGGAGATTCCATTACTCTATTCCCAGACGTATAAAACTGGCTAATTGCTAAATGCTAATTATTAATTTGGTTAATTGCCAATTGGTAGATTGTCAATTGTTAAGACAAACTAGTCAAGACAAACTAGTCAAGACAAACTAATTAAAAAATACTTGTTATGGGCATCCGTAGCTATAGACCATACACCCCAGGCACTCGTCAGGGTACTGTCTCAGACTTCGCTGAGATTACTCGGACTGAGCCAGAAAAATCCCTAACCAAGTCTAAGCATCGTAAAAAAGGTCGCAATAATCGCGGTGTTATTACCTGTCGCCATCGCGGTGGCGGACATAAGCGTCTATACAGGGTAATTGACTTCCGCCGGGATAAGCACAATATTCCAGCAAAAGTGGCAGCAATTGAGTATGACCCCAATCGGAATGCTAGGATTGCGCTCCTCTACTATCAAGATGGGGAAAAGCGATATATCTTGCATCCTGTGGGTTTGGAAGTGGGGTCAAGCATCATATCTGGGCCTGACTCTCCCATCGAAATAGGCAATGCCTTGCCCCTAAAGGATATTCCCTTAGGCACAAACGTGCATAACGTTGAACTGATCCCAGGGCGAGGAGCACAGATTGTTCGTGCTGCCGGGGCAACTGCTCAAGTGCAAGCAAAAGAAGGTGACTATGTCACCCTAAAGCTGCCCTCTAGTGAAGTCAGGATGTTGCGTAAAGAATGCTACGCCACTATTGGACAGGTCGGTAATGTTGAAGCGAGAAACTTGAGTTTAGGCAAAGCTGGTCGCAATCGACATAGAGGCCGTCGTCCCCAAGTACGGGGCAGTGTAATGAACCCGGTAGATCACCCCCATGGCGGTGGTGAGGGTAGAGCTCCGATTGGTAGAAGTGGTCCAGTAACCCCCTGGGGTAAACCAGCCTTGGGAGCCAAAACTCGTAAGGTCAAAAAGCAAAGTAGTTCTTTAATTGTCCGGCGTAGGCGGAAATCCTCGAAGCGAGGGCGCGGCGGTCGCGATTCTTAAGGAGTTGAACGTTAAAGTTAGCAGGTTAAAGGTTGTAACTAGCAACTACTAACTACAAACTAGCAACTATTAACTACCAACTAACAACTAAAAACTAACGAGCGTTGAATTATGGGTCGTTCATTAAAAAAAGGTCCTTTTATAGCCGATAGTCTTCTGACTAAGATTGAAACCTTGAATGCTAAAGGCCAAAAACAGGTGATTAAAACCTGGTCAAGAGCCTCAACCATTGTGCCGCAGATGGTAGGTCACACCATTGCCGTTCATAACGGGCGGACACATGTACCAGTTTTTATCAATGAGCAGATGGTAGGTCATAAGCTGGGCGAATTTGCCCCGACTCGAACATTTCGGGGACATGTTAAGGATGGTAAGGCCCGTCGTTAAAGTGATTAGTTCAGTAGTTAGTAGCTATAAAGAAAGCAAATGATGGAACGATGGCGATAGACACTACAGCAGAAACTAAAGCGATCGCACGCTACATTCGAATGTCTCCAAGTAAGGTCAGGCGAGTACTTGACCAAATTCGAGGGCGTTCCTATCGGGAAGCTCTGATCATTCTGGAATTCATGCCCTACCGGGCTTGCCAACCAGTATTGAAAGTACTACGCTCCGCTGTTGCCAATGCTGAACACAATTCAGGTATTGACCCGGCTAGCTTATACATCACTAAAGCTTTTGCGGATATGGGACCAAGCTTGAAGCGATATCGACCAAGGGCTCAAGGTCGTGCTTATCAGATTCGCAAGCCAACCTGTCATATCACAGTGGCTGTTTCTCCAGAAGTAGATGATTAGTTAGTGAGTTAATTGAGAATTACCAAGGGCAAACACTAATAGCGCTATGGCTCGATAATAGGGAAAGAAAAGAACAGTGGGACAGAAAATACATCCAATTGGTTTTCGGCTAGGTATCACGCAAGAGCATCGCTCTCGCTGGTTTGCCGACTCAAAGCGTTATCCGCTTCTGTTGCAGGAAGACTACCAAATCAGACAATATGTTGAGAAAAACCTCAATAATGCTGGAATTTCTGACATCCGGATTGAGCGCAAAGCTGACCAGATTGATTTAGAAATTCATACAGCTCGACCTGGGGTAGTTGTTGGTCGTGGTGGCAGTGGTATTGAGTCTTTGCGTGTCGGTCTGCAAAAAGCCCTGCACAACAGTCGTCAAATTCGCATCAACGTTGTAGAAGTATCGCGGGTGGATGCAGATGCTACCCTAATTGCCGAGTACATTGCCCAACAACTAGAGCGCCGAGTTTCCTTCAGACGAGTGGTTCGTCAAGCAATTCAGCGGGCTCAGCGGGCTGATGTCCAAGGCATTAAAGTTCAGGTAGGTGGTCGGTTAAATGGAGCTGAAATTGCCCGAAGCGAGTGGACTCGTGAAGGACGAGTTCCCCTCCATACCCTCCGGGCAAATATTGACTATTCCTACAAAACGGCTCAAACCATTTATGGAATTTTGGGCATTAAAGTTTGGGTGTTCAAAGGGGAAGTGATTCCCGGTCAAGAAGAAAAGCCTACCCCTAACACAGCTCAACCTCGTCGCCGTCAGCCAAAACGCCGCCAGCAGTTTGAAGACCGGTCAAATGACTAGTTACTAATGACTAGTCATTTTAAAATTGCTTGCTTGTTAATTGTCAGTTTTCAGTTTTCGATTTTCAATTAACAAAGAACAAATTATGTTAAGTCCAAAAAGAACAAAATTTCGCAAACAGCACCGGGGAAGAATGAAGGGTATGGCCACTCGTGGCAGTACCATTAACTTTGGTGATTATGCGCTGCAAGCCACAGAACCAGCTTGGATTACCTCCCGCCAAATCGAAGCAGGTCGTCGGGCAATGACCCGCTACGTTCGTCGTGGTGGCAAAATCTGGATTCGAATTTTCCCAGATAAACCAGTCACCATGCGTCCAGCAGAAACTCGTATGGGTTCTGGAAAAGGTTCCCCAGAGTTTTGGGTAGCAGTAGTTAAACCCGGTCGGATTATCTATGAAATCGCTGGGGTAAGCGAAGAGGTTGCTCGCGAAGCCATGCGTCTGGCTGCTAACAAATTTCCGATTAAATTGAAGTTCATTTCTCGTGAAGGGGAACAGGTATAAGCTATGGCTCTGCCCAAGATAGAAGATGCTAGAAGCCTGAGCGATGCCGAACTGGAGCAGGAAATTTTAGCAGCTAAGCGTCAGTTGTTTGACTTGCGCCTGCAAAAGGCAACCAAACGCTTAGAAAAACCTCACCAGTTTAAGCATCTGAAGCACCGAATCGCTCAGCTAATGACAGTAGAACGAGAACGCCAACTCGCTCAGAAAGAATCAACAGATACCTCACAAAGTGATACCCCACAATCAGAAGAAAGTGATACCCCACAATCAGAATCAGACGAATAGGAAAGATTATGGCAGCAAAAGAGAGAGTTGGCCTGGTGGTCAGCGACAAAATGGACAAAACTGTGGTGGTGGCTATTGAAAATCGGTCTCCCCACCCAAAGTACGGCAAAATTGTTGTGCGTACCAAGCGATACAAAGCTCATGATGAGGAAAATAAATGTAAAGAAGGCGATCGCGTTCGGATTAGAGAAACACGACCACTGAGTCGTACCAAACGCTGGATGGTTGCTGAAATCGTCAGTAGTTCCTCAAAATAGCGAGTTAACCATAGTCGATGTGGGTTCTCCACGACCTACAAATGTGCGTGAGATCTCGGAAGAAAATCCTTTCGGAATTGGAAACTTACCAAGGTTTAACTCATAACTCGTTTAACTCATAACTGATTACTCTATTAGAGGAGGAACACTGATGATTCAACAAGAGAGCTACCTAAACGTTGCTGACAACAGTGGAGCCAGAAAAATAATGTGCATCCGCGTTATTGGTGCTGGAAATCGGCGCTACGGTGGTGTGGGTGATGTAATTATTGGTGTGGTCAAAGATGCCATTCCAAATATGGGGGTCAAAAAGTCAGATGTAGTTAGGGCTGTGATTGTGCGCACCCGCAAGGGCCTACGTCGGGAAAGCGGTATGAGTATTCGCTTTGATGACAACGCAGCAGTAATCATAAACGCAGATGGCAATCCCAGAGGTACCCGGGTTTTTGGCCCTGTAGCGCGGGAACTGCGAGAGAAAAACTTCACAAAAATTATATCCCTTGCTCCGGAGGTACTCTGATGCCAAGTAAACACAAGAAGGCACAAACTGATACCCCATTACGCTACAAAATGCACGTTAAAAAGGGCGACACGGTACAAGTGATTGCCGGTCGAGATAAAGGCAAAATTGGAGAAATCTTGCGGACGCTACCCAAAATTAGCAAGGTAGTAGTCAAAGGAGTTAACGTCAAAACTAAGCATGTCAAGCCTCAACAGGAAGGTGAGAAAGGTCAAATTGCTACGTTTGAAGCTCCAATCCATAGCTCCAACGTTATGCTTTACTCGAATAAAGAAAAAATTGCCAGCCGCATCTGCTATACCTTTACCGATGAGGGTCGTAAGGTGCGGATGCTCAAAAAAACTGGTGAGATTATTGACTAATTAGTCCCTAGTCCTTAATCCTTAGTCCTCAGTAATCAAAAAAGTAACAAAAAAATTACTATTGGCAGTTACTAATGGCTAATGGTCAATGACCAATGACTAATAACTAATCACAATTGCCCTGACCAAGCCCAGGGAAATCAAAGGAAAAAAACTATGACAAAAGGGTTAAAAATCCTATACCAGGAAACAATAGTCCCCAAATTAAAAGAGCAATTCGGTTACAAAAACATTCATCAAGTACCGAAATTAGTCAAAGTTAGTCTTAACCGAGGATTAGGAGAGGCATCTCAAAATGCCAAGGCTCTGGAATCGTCGGTAAGCGAAATTGCGATCATCACCGGTCAAAAACCGGTGGTCACACGAGCAAAACAAGCGATCGCGGGTTTTAAAATCCGTGCTGGGATGCCTGTTGGTGTCACGGTTACCCTCCGTTCAGAGCGTATGTACTCCTTTCTAGAGCGGCTAATTAACTTAGCCCTACCAAGAATTCGGGACTTTCGGGGTCTTAGCCCTAGAAGCTTTGACGGTCGTGGTAACTACACTCTTGGGGTGCGAGAGCAACTCATTTTTCCAGAAGTAGACTACGACAGCATCGATCAGATTCGTGGTATGGATATTACCATAGTCACCACTGCCAACACTGACGAAGAAGGTCGCGCCTTACTCAAAGAGATGGGAATGCCTTTCCGGGAGAAATAAGCCTGTAATCATAGGAAGGAACAATGCCGGCAAACGACACAATTGCAGATATGCTGACCCGCATTAGAAATGCCTGCTTGGTTCGGCATCAAACAACAAATGTACAATCAACTAAAATGACCCGGGCGATTGCCCAAGTACTCAAAGAAGAAGGCTTTATTACTGATTTTGAGGAAGCAGGCGAAGGGGTCAAAAAATACTTAGTTGTTTCCCTAAAATACAAGGGCAACAATCGTAAACCAATTATCAGAGCCCTGAAGCGGGTGAGTAAACCGGGATTGCGAGTTTACTCCAACCGTAAAGAACTGCCAAGAGTCTTGGGAGGGATTGGGATTGCTATTATCTCTACTTCTAATGGCATCATGACCGACCGGGAAGCAAGGCGTCGGGGAATTGGTGGTGAAGTTCTGTGTTACGTATGGTAAAGGATGAAGCATGAAGGATGAAGGATATACTAAGAGCCGTCAGCTGACGCGCTACTTAAAAATCTTCTAGGCTTGCCAGCTATCAGCTGAAAGCCCCTGTAGCTTAGAGCATCAGTTCGAGCAGCCAGATCAGTATATGCCCAACGGTTCGATAACAACCTAGGATTGATCGGATTAGCTGATTAACCAATTCATGACATGGTTCATACTTCATACTTCATACTTCATACTTCATACTTCATACTTCTTTAGTTAGGAGGATTATTTTATGTCACGTATTGGCAAGCGCCCTATACCAATTCCCAGTAAAGTTACTGTAACAATAGACGGTCAACAGGTTAAGGTCAAAGGTTCCAAAGGTGAACTGGAGTGGGTTTTGCCAGATACAATTAAAGCTGAGCAAGTCGATGAAACTGTACAGGTTTCCCGGCGCGAAGAAACCCGAACCGCCCGTGAAAGTCATGGTTTGTCTCGCACTTTGGTTGCCAACATGATTGAGGGAGTCTCCAAAGGCTTTGAAAAACGTTTGGACATTCAGGGAGTCGGTTATCGAGCTCAAGTGAAAGGTCGAAATCTAATTTTAAACGTTGGTTACAGCCAGCCAGTGGAGATCGTTCCTCCTGAGGGGATTGAAGTCAAAGTTGAAAACAACACCAACGTGATTGTCAGTGGCATCAACAAAGAAGTTGTAGGCAACACAGCTGCAAAAATTCGTGCAGTTCGACCCCCAGAAGTCTATAAAGGTAAAGGCATTCGATATGCCGGTGAAGTAGTCAGACGTAAAGCTGGTAAAGCAGGTAAGAAGTAAACTATGAAACTTACTCGAAAAGAATCTATACGACACAGACATAGGCGGGTACGCCGGAAAGTCAGTGGTACTGCTGAACGCCCAAGATTAGCTGTATTTCGCTCTAATGAGCACATTTATGTGCAAGTTATCGATGACAATCAGCAACATACCATAGTGGCAGCTTCAACGTTAGAACCAGCTCTGAGATCTGAACTCAAATCTGGAGCCACTTGTGAAGCCTCAGCTAAAGTGGGTCAGTTGGTGGCCCAGCGAGCACTAGAAAAAGGTCTCAAGAAAGTGGTCTTTGACCGTGGGGGCTACCTATATCATGGTCGTGTCAAAGCTTTAGCAGAAGCTGCTCGTGAAGCAGGGCTAGATTTTTAGTAAATGCTAATTAAAAATTGAGAACTGACAATTGCAATTAGTTAAGAGTTAGCAGCGATAAATTAGCTAATCTTTGATTACTTACTATCATTCATGATTTAATCTATAGCGAACTATGGCAAATCGGAGAAAAAACAACCGCTCTAAAGAAAAAGAAAGTAATTGGCAAGAGCGGGTTATCCAAATCCGCCGCGTTAGTAAGGTGGTCAAAGGGGGCAAAAAATTGAGCTTCCGCGCCATCGTAGTTGTAGGTAATGAAAAAGGTCAAGTGGGGGTTGGTGTAGGCAAAGCCAGTGATGTAATTGGTGCTGTCCGTAAAGGAGTTGCTGATGCTAAAAAGCAACTCATTGATGTACCCTTAACCAAAACTAATTCCATTCCTCACCCATCTAGAGGTAGGGCTGTAGGAGCCAAAGTGATCATGCGACCTGCTGCTCCAGGAACTGGGGTGATTGCTGGTGGTGCTGTGCGCACAGTACTTGAGTTAGCTGGAGTTAAAAATGTCTTAGCTAAACAGCTTGGTTCCAATAACCCCCTCAATAATGCTAGAGCAGCAATCAACTCTCTTGATTCCCTGCGCACATTTTCAGAGGTGGCTCAAGAACGAGATATTCCCCTTGAACAAATCTATGCATAAATTAAAAACCAGGTAGGTAGAAATAAAAGTAATATGCTCAAGGTTGACGGTTTAGCGTCAGCCGTCAATCAAAAAAAAACATTTTTATCCTTACAAAAAACGATGAGAATCAATGATGCAGTCCCCAAACAAGGCTCCAAAAAGCGCCGACGCCGTGTAGGTCGTGGCATTGCTGCTGGTCAAGGGGCTAGCTGCGGTTTTGGAATGCGTGGTCAAAAATCCCGTTCAGGTCGAGGGACAAGACCTGGTTTTGAAGGGGGTCAGATGCCCTTATATCGCCGTATTCCCAAGTTAAAACACTTTACGGTAATTAACCCCAAACATTACACTACAATCAACGTAGGTAAGTTGGCATCACTTCCCGCCAATACTGAGGTAACTTTGGAATCCTTGTTGGAGACAGGTTTGGTCACCACCAATGATGGTCCATTGAAACTACTCGGTGATGGGGAGCTGAATGTGCCACTCAATATCAAAGCTGCTGCCTTTACAAGTGGTGCCCGCCAAAAAATCGAGGCGGCTGGTGGCAGCTGGGAAGTTATAGCTAAGTAACCCCTTTAGCCCTTATGCTCCTGTATCTTCAAGAGGTACCTTAAATGACTGTCAGTCGAGACAAAGCCCCAACTGCTCAAGAGACGTTTATGCAAATGGCTCAAGCGGCTGGCCTTAGAGGTCGGCTGCTTGTCACCGTTGGTTTGTTGATTTTAGCCCGCTTGGGTGTCTTTCTTCCTGTACCAGGAATTGATCGAGCCAGATTTTCAGCAGAACTGCAGAATAGCCCCTTTGTCGGTCTTTTAGACTTTTTCTCTGGTGGTGGTTTTTCCGCCCTAGGGATTTTTGCCTTGGGAATTTTGCCTTATATTAATGCTTCGATTATCCTACAACTGCTAACCGCAGCAATTCCTGCTTTAGAAAATTTGCAGAAAAATGAAGGTGAAGCAGGGCGTCGAAAAATCGGTCAGATTACCCGTTATGTTGCCCTAGGCTGGTCTGTGATTCAAAGTATTGGCTTATCGTTGTGGGCACAGCGGTTTGCTGTTGAACCAGGCGCATTCTTCGTGTTTGAAACTGTCCTTGCCCTCACGGCTGGCTCTATGTTCGTGATGTGGTTATCAGAGTTAATTACTGAACGAGGCATTGGCAACGGAGCTTCACTGTTGATTTTTGTCAATATTGTTGCTGTTTTGCCCCGCACCTTGGGTCAAACCATTGAACTGGCTCAGACCGGGGGTCGAGAAACCGTGGGTAAGGTAATTGTGCTGCTGTTAGTTTTCCTAGTCATGATTGTCGGTATTGTATTTGTGCAAGAAGGCAGCCGACGCATTCCGATTATTACTGCCAGACGTCAAGTTGGTAAGCGCCTTTACCGGGAGCGGAAAAATTATTTGCCCCTAAGGCTAAACCAAGGTGGCGTGATGCCAATTATCTTTGCCTCAGCCGTCTTAATCCTACCCACATCTCTAGCTGGAATAACTAGTGGCGATAATAGCAATGGATTGTTAGCCCCAATCAATCAAGTCCTAATTCAGATTGCCAATTATCTCAACCCCAATGGTCAAACTCCTTGGGTCTATGTTGCTGTCTATTTAGTGTTGATTTTGTTCTTTAGCTACTTCTACGCCTCCCTGATTATCAACCCAGTAGATATGTCCCAGAATTTGAAGAAAATGGGGGCAAGTATCCCTGGTATTCGACCAGGAAGAGCTACCAGTGAATATATAGAGAGAGTTTTGAACCGACTGACCTTATTAGGAGCAATTTTCCTAGGACTGGTAGCTGTAGTACCAACTGCAGTCGAAAGCGCCACTGGTGTAACCACATTTAGAGGATTAGGTGCCACATCGTTGCTGATTTTGGTGGGAGTTGCCATCGATACAGCCAAGCAAATTCAAACCTACGTGATTTCCCAGCGTTACGAAGGTATGGTCAAGCAGTAAAATCATTGGGCTTTGGAAGCAGCAGCTTTTTTCGGTGAATGAACCTCAAATTTTCGGGTCAGTTGGTTTTTGTTCATTACCTAGGACAAAAACCAACTGACACATCACCCATGACACATGACACATGAAAAGATTAATCTTTTTAGGACCTCCAGGAGCAGGTAAAGGAACTCAAGCCAAAATTGTGGCTGAACAACTAGGGATTCCTCACATTTCAACCGGGGAAATTTTGCGAGGGGCTGTTAGTGCTCAAACCCTCCTGGGTCAAAAAGCTCAGTCCTATATGGATAAGGGAGAATTGGTGCCTGACGAGTTGCTCATAGATCTGATCCGCGATCGCCTAAATCAACCCGATGCTCAAAAGGGTTGGATATTAGACGGTTTTCCCCGTAACGTCAGCCAAGCCCATTTCTTGAATGACCTGTTGCAAGAGCTTGACCAAACTTTGGATGGTGCCATCAACCTGGAAGTTCCAGATCAGGTTTTGATCGACAGACTATTGGAAAGGGGTCGTAAGGAGGGACGTACAGATGATAATGAGGAAACTATCCGCACACGTCTTGAGGTCTATAACCATCAAACAGCTCCTTTGGTGGAATTTTACCGAGAACACTCAGCTTTAAAATCTATTAATGGTGATCTCTCCTTAGAGCAAGTCACCGAATCGATTAAACAGGTTCTAGGGTAATGATTTTAGGGTAAGCCCGTGCTTAAGCGCGGAAACCCCCTGCGTCCGGCAGGTCAGCCATCATCTGACCCTATTGTAGCTAATACCATTAGCCTAATACGACTAATTTAGACTAATGGTTCTTATAATGGTTCGACCGGTGTAACCTATGCTTTGAGCTAGCCCACGGGAAAAATGCTTCCCTCACCCCGCTACTCCAAATTTGGTGGCAAAGTCATTTAGTTGGTATAATTTTGGATTTGATAAAATATGTTAAGACTCCCTGAATTAAATAATCAAAATTTAGAACCTAGGGGGATAGTTGTATTGAGGTTAAAACACGTTGGCTAAACAAGACTTAATTGAAATGGAAGGCACGGTGACCGAATCCCTGCCGAATGCCATGTTCCGGGTTGACTTGGACAATGGCTTTAATGTCCTAGCTCATATTTCCGGTAAAATCCGTCGGAATTACATCAAAATTCTGCCTGGAGACCGGGTCAAAGTTGAACTAACCCCCTACGATTTAACCAAAGGTAGGATTACCTACCGCCTGCGTAAGAAGTAAAACTAGCAGTGACTTCTGTTTTATTAAAAATCAGTTAAATTTGACAAGTCAACCAAAAAAAAGATATAATAACCAACTGCATTATGTCCAGAAAAAAAAGACATGAAAGTTAGACCATCTGTCCGAAAAATGTGTGAGAAGTGCCGCGTAATTAAACGCCACGGTCGAGTTATGGTAATTTGCCCCAATCCCAAGCACAAACAGCGTCAGGGATAAATCTCAAATCCATACACTTAATCCATACATTTAATTTGTAGCACAAAACTTCAGTCAAGGGAGAACCAAGCGTGGCTCGGATTGCCAGTGTAGACCTACCTCGCGATAAACGTGTAGAAATAGGTCTGACCTACATTTATGGAATCGGTCTGTCGCGGTCTAAAGACATTTTAGCAGCAACAGGAGTTAACCCAGATACGAGGGTTAAGGATTTGACCGATGCGGAGGTGGCTGCCCTCAGAGCAGCTGTCGAAAAAAATTATCAGGTGGAAGGGGATTTAAGGCGCTGGCAGTCAATGAACATCAAGCGCCTAGTAGATATTGGTACCTATCGCGGACGTCGTCATCGCATGGGACTGCCCGTGAGAGGACAGCGAACCCGCACTAATGCCCGTACCCGTCGCGGTAGACGAGTGACTATCGCTGGAAAGAAAAAAGCACCGGCTAAGAAGTAATAGCTCTAGTCAGCCCAACTATCCACCACAGCTTTCTTGTCATTGGTCATTCGTCAAAAGTAACTGCCAGGAGACCTTCTGTTAGTCACTTTGGACAAAGGACTTTGGACAAAAGACTTTCGAAAAAATTGTACAGGTTACTCAACCCCAAGATAATCAATCACCCATAGAGTAAAGTCAAGTGACATGGCGCGACCAACAAAAAAAGGTGGTACAAAAAAGCAGAAACGCAATGTACCCAATGGAATAGCATACATCCAGTCTACGTTCAATAATACTATCGTTACCATTTCTGACACCAAAGGGGATGTAGTCTCTTGGGCTTCAGCTGGCTCTAGTGGATTTAAGGGGGCAAAAAAAGGAACTCCCTTCGCTGCTCAGACCGCTGCTGACAGTGCTGCCCGACGAGCCATAGACCAAGGTATGCGTCAGGTGGAAGTGATGGTGAGTGGACCAGGAGCAGGTCGAGAAACCGCTATTCGGGCCCTGCAAGGAGCCGGACTGGAAATCACCCTAATCAGGGATGTAACTCCAATTCCTCATAACGGCTGCCGTCCACCCAAACGGCGTCGAGTATAAGAGTATATTTTTTGCGACCGTTAGGTTGAAAGGAAAGTAGCTTGAAAGGAGGAGGTTCATCAGGAACTTCTTACCCTTTTTACCCTTTGGCTTACTATCCCTTCAACCTGTATTCGGTTAAAGGGGTCTTATGAATAGAGGGAGGTCACTCTGTGGCGCAGTTTCAGATTGAGTGTGTAGAATCCAAAACACTGAAGAACCAAAGTCAGTATAGCAGATTTGTCCTAGAGCCTCTCGAACGTGGTCAAGGCACAACGGTTGGCAACGCCCTCAGACGAGTTTTGCTGTCCAACCTAGAAGGGGCAGCAGTGACGGCTGTCCGGATTGCTGGCGTAAACAATGAGTTTGCCACAATTGAGGGAGTCAGAGAGGATGTCCTGGAAATTATGCTGAATATGAAGGAAGTTGTCCTAAAAAGCTACACCTCTCAACCTCAGATAGGTCGAGTGATGATTACTGGGCCATCCACTGTGAGAGCTGCTCAGTTTGATTTGCCCTCGGAGGTGGAAATTATTGCTCCAGGTCAGTATGTTGCTACCTTAGCAGAAGGGGCTAAGCTGGAAATGGAGTTCCGCATCGAAAAAGGTACAGGATATCGCTCTGTGGAACGGGGGCATGATGAATCAACAGCGGTAGATTTCCTCCAGATTGACTCTGTGTTCATGCCGGTGACTAAAGTAAATTACAGCGTTGAAAATACTCGCATTGATGGTGCTCTGGAAAAGGATCGCTTAAGTTTAGAGGTCTGGACCAATGGTAGTATAACTCCCCAAGAAGCTCTATCTCAAGCGGCTGGTACCCTGGTCGATCTGTTCAATCCTCTTAAGGAGATTAATCTAGAATCTATTAAAGATGACTATGGTGATGATGACGATCCCACCAGCCAAATCCCGATCGAAGAATTACAACTCTCGGTTCGGGCTTACAACTGCCTGAAACGAGCACAGATAAATTCTGTATCCGATTTGCTCGATTATAGTCAGGAAGACCTCCTAGAAATCAAAAACTTTGGTCAAAAGTCGGCTGAAGAAGTGATTGAAGCTCTGCAACGACGTCTAGGAATTACACTGCCCCACGAAAAATCCGCTAAGACTTAACCACAACAATTAAACTTAAGGGACTGGAGAAGCACGCAAGTAGCTAGTCTAAACCCTAGGAATAAAGGCAAATCTTGTTCAAAAAAAAGGAGGAAGCTAAAAAATGCGTCACGGGCGTCGTGTGCCAAAACTGGGCAAGCCAGCAGATCAACGTCGGGCTCTGATGAGATCCCTGACCACTGAATTACTGCGTCATGGTCGAATCACTACCACTAAAGCTCGGGCAAAAGCCATTCGTTCGGAGGTGGAGCGAATCATTACCCTGGCCAAGGATGGTTCATTGGCATCCCGACGTAGGGCAATTGCCTATCTCTACGACAAAAAGTTAGTTCACTCCCTCTTTGCTGGAGTGAACGAGCGATATGGCGATCGCAATGGCGGATATACCCGAATTCTGCGCACGGTGCGGCGTCGTGGTGATAATGCTGAAATATCTATTATTGAACTAGTCTGAGGCAATTAACCATTAAAGCAATTAACCATTAAAAATGTCAATTGTTAATCGTTAATCCATGATGTCTGCCAACGATGCTAAAGCTATCCAGCGAATTGCCCTGGTTATTCAATACCTGGGTAATAACTTTTATGGCTGGCAGCGACAACCAAAGCATCGCAGTGTTCAGTCGGAAATCGAAACAGTTCTGTCCACCGTGCAACAGCGAGCCATAACCCTATATGGTGCTGGTCGTACTGATACAGGGGTTCACGCTGCTGCCCAAGTCGCTCATTTTAATGCCACAGGTCCCATACCAGCCCATCGCTGGGCAGCCATACTCAATAGTAGACTGCCAGAGGATATCTTAGTCCGAGCATCAGCATTAGTATCACCAGACTGGCATGCTCGGTTTAGTGCCATCTGGCGTCGTTATCGATACACAATCTATACCGACGCCTGCCCTAACTTGTTTGTGCAACCCTTTTGTTGGCACTATTATCAAGCTCCCCTTGATGAATCCCTGATTCAGGCAGCCTTAAAACCACTGCTGGGTAAGCATCACTTGGCAGCCTTTCACCGAAGCAACTCGGGGCGATCGCATTCCTGGGTAAATGTGCAAGCAGCCGAATGTTATCGCAATGGACCATTTATTCATATAGAAATTCAAGCTAACGGATTTCTATATGGTATGGTGCGTCTGTTGGTAGGAATGCTAGTACAAGTGGGAATAGGGAAGCTAACCCCAGAACAGTTTACTGACATCTGGGTTAACCAACAGCGGGACAAGGTGAAATACGCTTCCCCAGCCAAAGGCTTGTGCTTGCTAAGGGTTGGCTACCCAGAATGCCCCTTCCCGCCAGAAATATGGTATGATACCCAACCCAAATTTATACTACCTCAATTGACCGGTTGAAGGTTACAGGTAACAAGGTTGAAGGTCACTGAATCTGTCAATAGTCAACCTTTTAACCTGTCAACCTACTAACTGACAAGGGATCCCTGGGCTAGAACAACCTGTCAAGCTTGGCCAAAAGGCCACGCTACGCGAACAACGTTTCAACCCAACCGTAAACCTGATATTAATTGAACCGATGGAAAAAACCCACATCCCAACTCAAGACTCAATCGAAAAAAAGTGGTACGTTGTAGACGCCACCAACCAACGTCTAGGACGACTAGCCAGTGAAATTGCCATCATTCTGCGGGGTAAAAACAAACCTACTTACACCCCCCACATGGATACTGGAGACTTTGTGATTGTTGTCAATGCCGAAAAAGTTATGGTCACTGGCAGAAAACGCGAACAAAAGCTATACCGCCGTCATTCCGGTCGTCCTGGGGGTATGAAGACAGAAACCTTTGCCCAATTGCAAGCACGTATACCCGAAAGAATTATCGAGAAAGCTGTCAAGGGTATGCTACCTAAAAACTCTCTGGGTCGCCAACTTTTCAAGAAGCTGAAAGTTTACACTGGTCAGACCCATCCCCATGAAGCACAACAACCCCAAGAACTAACTATTAAAACAATTCCAGGAGGCTAAAACCAATGCAAGCAGAAGAACAAGCAGGTCGCGCTGTTTACTGGGGAACTGGTCGTCGTAAGTCATCAGTTGCTAGGGTGCGTTTGGTTCCCGGTAGCGGTCAGTTGATTGTTAATAAACGTCCAGGGGACGCTTACTTTAACTTTAACCCCATGTACCTAGCCAGCCTGAAAGCACCTTTGGAAACCTTAGGTTTGGAAAATGAGTACGATATCCTAGTCAATGCCCACGGTGGTGGCTTAACGGGACAATCTGATGCTGTGCGTCTAGGGGTGGCTAGAGCCTTGTGCGAACTAGACCCAGAAAACCGCCAACCTCTTAAAATAGAAGGCTACTTGACTCGTGACCCACGGTCAAAAGAGCGCAAGAAATATGGATTGAAAAAAGCTCGGAAAGCCCCCCAATACTCGAAGCGATAAATTATCAGCTGGCTAATTTAAAATTCAACATGGTAATTAAAAATTTGTAAGCATTCAGACCTTAGCTATTAGCTATCAGCCATTCCGAATAAACGTTTAGCTAAAAGCAATAATAAATAAGCTAATAAATTAGCTGATTAAGGGTTGTCCACAATAGCTAATGTATGGGCAATATTAAGCCACATGCCTAAGTTTGACAGGATTGAAAAGCTGACTGCTAAGGGGCTGATAGCACCTCAAGTAGCGTACGGCACAGGCTTCTAGCCTGTGGTGTAGCGCATATCATTACCATAATTTAACAATTAGCAATGTAAAATTAGCTAATTATATAGTAAAATACAAAGCAAAGGAGGAACTATGCCAAAACCAGATATTCACCCAGAGTGGTACCCAGAAGCCAAAGTCTATTGCAACGGGGAAGTTGTGATGACCGTTGGCTCAACTCAGCCAGAACTTCACGTAGATGTTTGGTCTGGTAATCATCCCTTCTACACAGGAACCCAGAAAATTATTGATACGGAAGGGCGAGTTGAACGCTTTATGCGGAAATATGGGATGCTGGATGGTGCAGAAAATACAGCTAGCTCTGATGGGACAAAGAAATAGCTCCTAACGTTCAAGGGTGAAGGATGAAGGAGAAAAGATGAACCAGGAGGAATGAAGGATGAAATGGGTTTAGCGATGGCTAACTTAAGGTTGACTAAAAACTTGATAAACAGTTAGGAGTTAAATTTCCCACTTAATACTTCCCAGTTCATAATTCATAAATTTATACTTCATCCTTCCTAACTTCTGAGGCTATTTCAAGAGAGCGATCGCATAAACCATGGCTGAAACCTACCTGCTGGAAAAACTAAACTCTGTCGAGCAAACCTACCATGAATTAACAAGGCGTCTGGCTGATCCAGATATCGCCACTGACCCCAATGAGTTGCAACGAGTGGCAAAAGCTCGTTCCTCCCTAGAAGGAGTTGTTGCTACCTACGACAACTGGAAGCAAACCCAAGAGGAGTTGGCAGGAGCACGGCAAATCCTTAAAGAATCCACTGGTGAGCCAGAATTGCAAGAAATGGCAGCTCTGGAAGTTGAGGAACTCCAGACCAAGCTAGAGCACCTGGAAAGAGAACTTAAAATATTACTCTTGCCTAAAGACCCGAATGATGAAAAGAATATCATGCTAGAGATTCGGGCAGGAACTGGTGGCGATGAAGCAAGTATCTGGGCAGGGGACTTGGTACGAATGTACTCACGCTATTCCGAAAGTCAAAACTGGCGAGTAAAGTTATTGAGTGAGTCTCTGGCGGATATGGGAGGCTTCAAAGAAGCGATATTAGAAATTCAGGGAGAGCAAGTTTACAGCAAGCTAAAGTTTGAAGCTGGGGTTCATCGAGTCCAACGAGTACCTGTGACTGAGGCTGGCGGTAGAGTTCACACCTCAACAGCAACGGTAGCCGTGATGCCAGAAGTTGATGACGTGGATGTGGACATAGACCCCAAGGAGATCGAAATTTCTACAGCCCGTTCTGGTGGTGCTGGTGGTCAGAACGTAAACAAAGTAGAAACGGCAGTTGATTTGTACCACAAACCTACAGGAATTCGCATTTTTTGTACAGAAGAACGATCTCAGCTACAAAACCGAGAGCGAGCCATGCAAATTCTCCGGGCTAAGCTGTATGAGATCAAGTTACAGGAACAACAGGAAGCGGTGACCTCGATGAGGCGTTCCCAAGTTGGTACAGGGGCTCGTTCTGAGAAAATCCGCACCTACAACTACAAAGATAATCGGGTCACCGATCACCGACTGGGTCAAAATTATTCCCTCGCTCCTTTGCTGGAGGGGGACTTGGAGGGAGTGATTCAATCTTGCATTAGCCAAGACCAGCAGGAGCAATTGGAAAAATTGGCATCTTCTACATCCAACGGTGAATCTTTAACTTGATGCCAAGTTAGCTAAAGGCTTCTCGCGCCTTTAGCTAAAAGCCTTGCCTTATCTGGGGTTTACTCTAACTGAAGCGCAGACTAGAAAACAACAGTGTGTTGTTAGGTTTGTGTATTAAATCATAATCAAAATTTTGTCAACTAGATTTTAAGTGTTGCTTGATTTTATTGACACTCCGCGCCGAAGTAAGAACGGGGATTCTTAGTTCCTCGACATGCCTTAAAATTAGCTATCCGTCAAAGGCAATATTTAAGCCAAATGCCCGTTAAAAACCAAACATCTAGCCTAATTTAACTAACCCCAGTGGGCTTGTCTCCCTAAGCGTTGAGTTTCCTCAGTTTCCGTGTGCCCCACGGTACTTTTGTTTTCAAAGTTTGCTTTACTGGTTGTCGGTATCTGTTAGGATCCATACGTTTTTAATGAGGTTTTTCGCGCCTCAAGTGCTAACATCGCTTTACGTCGTGAAATTATGACAGTACCGACGAATCCTGTCTGTGTTAGGCCACTCTCTTATTCTAGCACATTACTTGAAAGCCGTCCTAGAAGGACGGGGCTTGAAACCCATCTTTTTAGTCACTCCAGAGAGACGAGTATGAAGTTGACATTGTCCAAGATAAATTTGTGCTACACTATCTCCTGGGTTCAAGCGTAGACACTCCTGAAACAGAACTGATGCCTTGGAGAAATAATGGAGATTATAAAGTACCAAGGCTTGTTCAAATTTGCTGCGAGTAATTAACTTCCCTTCTCGCAGTTGAGGTTTATCGGCATCAAAGATTTCATAAACTGTCACCATTTCCGATTTCCCCTTGACTGGTACCCGATCAATCAAGCGAATGGCATAAGCTAAGGGATTATCTAACTTCCAATAAGTATGCTGAGTGATTAATAACGGCACCCCATAACGTTTCGTTAATTCTTCTAAACGAGACGCTAAATTGACCCCATCGCTGATGACAGTGCTATCCATCCGATTTTTTCCTCCCACTGCTCCTACCATCAACGAACCAGTATTGATGCCAATCCCAACGGTGATGGCTGGGTGTCCTGAGCTTCGCCGAGATTGATTATAGTCAGCTAGGGATTTTAGCATAGCAATTCCGGCGTTGACCGCATGATTAGCACTTTCGTTAAACAGAGCCATAATCCCATCCCCCATGTATTTATCAATAAAGCCATGATTTCCATTGATGGCAGATTCCATACGAGAAAGATAGGTATTGATAAATTCAAAATTTTCCTCAGGTGTCATACTTTCCGATAGGGTGCTAAAGGAGCGAATATCGGAAAATAGCACCGACATCTCTTGCTGAACATGATCCCCTAATTGAACATCGGTAATGCTTGGTTTGTTCAATAATTGGAGAAACTGATGGGGGACAAAGCTTGCATAAGCTTGATTGACTTGGGAGAATTCCTGCTTCAAGCGTAGGTGTTCTGCTTCTGCTTTTTTGCGTTGGGTGATATCGTGAAAAGCTACGATAGCATAGGCAATGTTGCTCAATTCATTAAAGATAGGTGTTCCCCAACTTTCTATAGGGATAATTTTTTCTCCTTGGTGGATTTCCAGATCATCCAGGGTGGCGTTTTCACCTTTTAATGCCTTTACAGCAACTAATTTTTCAGCAAAGTATAGCTGATTGGTTCCGGCAACATAAAGTTGATAAACCTCTGGCATTTGCTCAGCTGTAGTTAATGGCACGACTCCCTTACCGAATAACTGCCGCGCCTTATAATTGAGGAATTCTAGTACCCCCTTATCATTAAACACAGCCACACCCACAGGCATCCTTTCTAGAAACTGGGTCAATTGATACTGGTTCTCTAGCAGTTCGTCAACTAGGACAGTTTGCTGACGGTTTATAGCACTCAGATGCTGCCACTCTTGATTAGCTTGTTCTGGTGCTGTAGTATATTCTGAAATCTGTGCTGCTTGATCACAGATGATTTTTTCCAACTGCTGATTGAGTTCCTGAAGTTGGCGATTTTGTGCCTTCAGTGTTTCCTCAAGAAGATAAGTATGTATGGCTTCTATGACTGTCAATTTCAGGTCTTCAGATGGACAAGGCTTCCCTAGGTAACGATATAACTTTGCATACCGAATAGCCTTGGCTGTAGCTTCCAAATCCAGATCACCCGTCAGCATAATTTTGAGAGTTTGATTAGAGAAAAAATAAGCTATGTTTAATAAGTCATCCCCTTTCAGATCAGGGATAACAGCACCAGCCAAAACTAAAGCAACTTCATACTCGTCATTGCGCAACTCTTCGACTAACTTTACAACCCCTTTACTCCCTTCAAAATTTTCAATCAAATTTTCTTTGCCGAGAGTATTACCTAGAGATATTTTTAGGTTATTGAGAACTGATGGATCATTATCAATACAAATAATTATTAATGGGTTTGTCATGGCAAATTATCATCTGCAAAATTATCTTGAATTAGTTAAATAAATAAATGCCTGGCGGCAATATATTATTATAATAATATATTTTTGTCATAACAAAATATTGCCTGCTTATTAATTGATTGGATTAAATGATTGAAGTAAATCATTTGGTGGAATTAAATATAAACTATTATTCCCTAAACTCTTAGTTTTTTACCATTGATTAATAACAGTAAGCCATCAACAGTAAACCACAAAAAAATTACATATTTTATTTATTAATACCAACTCACTTATCTCAAGCTATGGATTGAGCAGACAAGTTCTATTTTTTGGAGCAACATATAGTATTGTGGCGATAGTGCCCTCTACAGTCAACACCAAAATGTAGCCAATTGCTTTTACGATTTAGCTACACTATTGACCCAATCTGCTGGAAATTTATCTGATTAAGCCACTCAATTAACCCCTAATTCCCTAGACAATCTACCTAAATACCAATAAATATCATTAAATAATTGATTTGTCAACTATCCCAAGACACCCATTTGATAGGCATGTTAGCACTATACATAATAGTATGTATTTGTCAATTAGCAAGTGTAGCCAGTTTAATCACGCTCATCAACCTAAATTAATTGTCTGCCTTGTTAGAAACCGCTAAAGTGTCGTTTGAGATATTGGGGAACTCTTAGTGATGACTATTGATCAGGTACTTGACATCCTCAAAAGTGTTGAGAAAATCAAGTTAACTCCACTTCAGGAATGGATATTGCACCAAGCCTGGGAAGGAAAAACCTATACCGATATGGCGATCGAAGCACACTATGGCCCTGAATACCTCAGAAAGACTGCCTATAAGTTGTGGCGATTACTGGGAGACATTTTTGGCAAAGCGATCACCAAGACCAATTTCCGGAACACCCTGGAAACAACCCCGATTACTTCCTACCATCAAGAACTAATTCAGCAATATTACCGCCGTCAATGCCTACGTAAAATTGCTGAATTTCCTAGTGGAGCACTTCCCCTACCATCTCACCTTTATATAGAGCGTCCTCCGATTGAAGAGCTTTGCTATCAAGCCATTCACCAACCCGGAAGTTTACTCCGGATTACAGGACCAAAAGAGACAGGAAAAACGTCTTTGCTATTGCGAATATTAGACCAGGCAAGAGAAAAACAATATGGCAGAGTTTACCTCAATTTTAACCAAGCAGAAACCGCCATTTTAAGCAATTTAGACCGGCTATTGCGCTGGTTATGTGTTAACATCAGTTACCAACTCCAGCTTCCCCAGCAACTGGATGACTATTGGGATAAAGACCTAGGCAGTAAGGTCAGCTGTATGAGTTACTTACAAGAACATATCCTAGAAAAAATAGACCATCCCCTAGTTTTGGCAATGGATGAAGTCCATCGGTTGTTTGAGCATACCCAAACTGCTAAAGATTTTTTACCCTTATTGCGCTCTTGGCATGAGGAATCTAAACAACTACCGCTGTGGCGAAAGCTGCGGGTTGTTGTGGTTTACTCGACAGAAATTTATGTTGCTCTGGAAACTTCCCAATCTCCGTTTAATGTGGGATTACCGATTAAGTTACCCGAGTTTAACAAACAGCAAATCCAACAGTTAGCTCAGCTTTATAGATTACATTGGTCAAATAGTGAAGCTGCTGACAAACTGATGGCTGTGGTGGGGGGACATCCGGGATTAGTGCAGCTTGCTCTGTATCACTTGGCTTATCATAATATTAGCCTAGAACAATTACTCGCTGAAGCAGCTACTGCTACGGGAATTTATAGTGACTATTTGCGGCAACACTTAAGTGTACTTAGGGCAAATCCTGATTTAGCTACTACTCTTAAACAGGTGGTTGCAGCAGATAGGGGAGTTGAGCTCGATCCAATCAGTATCTATAAGTTACAGAGTATGGGTTTGGTGAGTGTTCAGAGAAATCAAGTTACACTCTGTTGTAATTTATATCGTCAGTATTTTTTAGAACACCTTGATATGTTGAAGGTTTAAGGTTTAAGGTTTAAGGTTGAAGGTTTAATGTTGAAGGTTTAATGTTGAAGGTTGTCTGTCAGAATTAATTCTTAATTCTTAATTCTTAATTCTTAATTCTTAATTCTTAATTCTTAATTCTTAATTCTTAATTCTTAATTCTTAATTCTTAATTCTTAATTCTTAATTCTTAATTTAAAAATTGCGTTCCACAAAACTATTCAAATCATTCCATTATTACTAAACACCCAAAATTCCCCTGTTTCAAAACAGGGGAATTTTGGAACAAACAATTGCTCAGAGCGATTAGCCCGAAGGGCTACGCTACGCGATCGCGCTTATCGACGGGTGATTGAATTTAATCTAAATAACCCATCAGCTGTGGATCAGCATCAATATCATTTGGGGCGATGGGACGCTTGCCCATGATGTACTCTATTTCATCAAGATGAAGATTACTAGCAGCAATTGGTCGCTCCCCAGACACCTTCATGATACCGAGTACCTCAATGTTGCTAGAGGTGATGGGGCGGTCTCCCATTACAGATATAGTTTCTAATACCTGGAGATTACTGGCATCAATTGGTCGATGTCCCATTATGCTTTGTGTTTCACTAATATTAAGGTCACTAGGAGCAATGGGACGGTTTCCAGGTAAAGGGGCAATTGCATCCAAGGCAGAGGTTTCCTGTTCTGGAGCTTCTGCTAGCTGAACTGCGGTAACGTTTTCATTGATTGCAGTGCTATCGCTCATAATCGTATACCTAGAAGTTTTTAACGGAGTTTTTTAGCTATTCGGGCAAGATTAGCCCTAGGTCCTACCCGCTTTCGGAGGTGTGGGATTAACTATTGGTGTTATGGCCTCGTCTATGGGCGAGCGGGGTGCTGACAAAGTAGGAGAACAAAAAAAGCTCTGGTTGCTGTATTGACCTGGAGTCTTTGCTGTAACTGAGTTTAGTAAGGGGTAATCGGTAAATGAGAATTGGTGATACTCATGGGAAAAATCCCATTAATTACGTTACAGACCGCAACGTTAGCTTAATTTTTGCTCTTGACTAACCTTTACAAGTATTATAAAGCCTTAACTATACTAAGTTACATTTTACGAAAGTAAACAATTAGGTCAAGGATTATAAAGCAGTTCTTAATTGGGTCAGCTACTTACGCCGGTGGGTTAATGGGAACAGGGAGCAGGGAGTAGGGAGTAGGGAGCAGTTGACAGGGGTAGGTTTGTTGTATTTAGCGACTGCATCAAGACGGGATAAGAAAATTGAATGGATCTGATAACTATGACAAATGCTATAAAGGTTGAGACTGGGTTCTGACCCCTTTAGCCCTACAACCAAAGCCCCACAACCGAGACCTCTGGAGCTAACAGGTTTGAGATACTACAGCTGATTAATGATTAACTGATAAGCAAGCAAATAACCTACCCTAAAGTGGATGCCAAAGGTGAATAACCCCCTAACCTATCTGAGACTGGATGTCAATGGGGAATAACCAAATAACCTTCATCCCTAGGATCGATTGCTGAGTTCTTCACATTTTGTTACAAATATAGAAGTAACTCTCGCAGGATGCAAGATGGTTATGTTAGGTGGCTTCACCGGTACAAATAATTCTGGCACCGACTGGGGTGAACAGCTGCTGAATACTGTCGCCAGCAAGACCATTCGCCACCTGTTTACCACAAGCGAATCGGTAGATGTTTCTGTGCGCTGCTTTCCCTCTAGCAAATTGCTACAAGGTAGCATCGATAGTTTCAAAATGAGTGGCCGTGGTTTAGTGATTCGTCGGGAATTCCGGACAGAGGAGATGTCCTTTGAAACCGATGCTGTCTCTCTGGATTTCAGCTCAGTGCTTCAGGGTAAGATTTCTCTGAAACAACCTACTCAAGCGATCGCTCAAGTTATTCTTACTGAAGCTGACATCAACCAATCCTTTAAAGCACAACTAGTTAGAAAGCGGCTGGAAAACCTTTCTACACCAGGGTTAACCGCACTATCTGGTGGTGCTCCGGTTTCCTTTACTGAGGTGCAAGTGCAGCTGCAACCGAACAATGGTCTACGGTTATTTGCTAAGGCTGACCTACCTAATTACGGCATAGTACCGATTAGTATGACATCTACCATCGGAGTAGAGCGACGACGGCGGATTTTGTTTAAAGACTCCCAGTTTCAACCTAATGAAATACCAGAGTCGTTACAAGAGATATCTAGAACTTTGACAGTAGCCCTGGATGATATCTTGAACAATATGGTGGATCTAGACCGCTTCAACCTGGATGGTGTTACTATGCGCATCAATCGTCTAGAGACCCAAGGGAAAAAGCTAGTTTTCAGTGGCTACGCCCAAATCGATCACATCCCCAATAATCCTTGAGCGGTCAGCGGTCAGCGGTCAGCGGTCAGCCTTTAGCTGTTCGGTGTAGCGTGCGCGTAGCGCTAATCGCTGTTCGCTGTTCGCGTAGCGTGCGCGTAGCGCTAATCGCTGTTCGCTGATAGCTTTCAGAAAAACTCAGACAGGGGTTAAATTTCATCGGGATTAATACCCATCTGTCGTAACCGTTCTGCGAGTTGTTGAGCTCGTTGTTGAGCCAGTTCCTTCTGTTGGCGTTCATGTTCAGCTCGTTGCCGTTCAAGTTCGGCTCGTTGCCGTTGAAGTTCGGTTCGTTCAGCCTCAGTGGGAATCCAATTCCCATCTTGATCATACCAACGTAGCCACAACCGATTCAAGCCTCGATATTGACCAAGCCATAGCCCTATACCCAATTGCAACTCAGGGATCCAAAATTGGGCATTGTCTATGGTTTGGGGTTGATAGCTGCCGCCATCTAACTTAAAAATTCGCAATTCATTGCTGACTCGGTCGAAGGTGACATAGTAGGGAATAGCTAAAATCTGCTCGTACACTTCCCATTTGGTGGGTGGTTTTCCCGTTCGTTCACTGTAACCAAGGTCTTGATCTCTGGTGCTGGCAGAGAGCAACTCTATCGCCACAATTGGTCTGACCTCTTCTTGCCAGATCACATAACTCATTCTCAGCTCTCGTCCTTGGTAGAGTCGGGAAATCCCTACTACCGCAAACCAATCCGGTCGTTTGTACCAAGCGGTATGGTTGGGGTCATAATATAAGTTTAAGTCACTGGCCACAAACACCCTTTCGCTCTGATAATTGGGAGGACGAAAGGTCTCACTACACAGTTGTGGCTGCCAAATATGAAATTCGTCAGGCAAACCCGGCTCCTCGGGATCTTCACTGGGTAAATCATACATGGTGGGCAGGGTTTCTTTGGCCGGATGAGGGAGAATAACTTTTTTAAATGAGGGTTTGGCAAGTGACATGAAATTACCTCAATTTTTCCGACTGATGACTTTGATTTTAGCAAGGGAGTAGGGAGTAGGGAGTAGGGAGTAGGGAACAGGAAACAGCGGATCTGGGAACAGGGAACAGCGGATCTGGGAACAGGAAAAAAATCCTGTGTACCTCATACTTATGAAAAACGCTGTTCCGACTCCCGATTCCCGACTCCCGATTCCCGACTCCCGATTCCCGACTCCCGACTCCCGATTCCCGACTCCCGACTCCCGATTCCCTGTTCCCAGATCCGCTGTTCCCTACTCCCTACTCCCTACTCCCTACTCCCTTTGCTCTATACTGATAGATAAAGCAAAAAACAACTACCAATAAGATGCTGGATTGGTTAGCAATTTGGGGACTTTCTAGTGCTGGTGGCTATCTCGCCAAAGAAGTGATTGCTCCGTTGGCCAAAGGCGCTCTAGAAGACTACACTAAAGAGTTTTTCAAAGAGTCTATCAAAGAGTATACCGGACTATCGGATCAAAATACCCAGAAAAAACTTTTGGGTAAAGCCTTAAAAGCATTTGTGGCTTTAGTGGAAGAAGAATTGGAAGATGCTGATTTATCTAAGCAAGACGTAAAACAATATACTAAACCCCTCAACCAGTATATTAAGGATAAATCCATTAAAGCTATCCTGGGCAGTGCGTTTAAGTATGGTTATAAACGAATAGATACCGAAAAATTAGATAAGACTTGGATTGAGCTTGACTTATTCCCATTACCGGAAGGATTTGATTGGCACTATATTGGTAAAGGGTATCTCAAGGAAGTAAAAACGATTATTCGGCAATCCGATCAGTTACGGCCTATCCGAGATTCCCAAACTTTGGAAGCGATCGCAGAAAACACTAAACCAGGAATTATCCCAGACTTTGACTTAAGGGAATATCAAGAAGCACTCCTAGAGAGCTATGGCAATGTCAAATTAGATAGTTTAGATACTAGTGGCTGTGCCTATAATGAACTAAAACTATGGAAAATATTTATCCCCCAAAATGTACGAGAAGTTCATGACTTGATGCCAGAGGCGATTTATGAACTGCCTAAAGATTATTATCAAAAACTGCGAGAGAGTGGTCAACTAGACAAGGAAATTGACCAAAAGGAATTGCAACGAGCTAAAAAGCGTTATTATCAACAGCCGATAAAATCCGTATTGGATGTGATTAAGGACTCTCAAGGCTATCGGTATTTGGTGGTTTTAGGAGACCCAGGCTCTGGTAAATCTACGTTGCTGCACTATTTAGCATTAAAGTGGGCAAGAACCGATCTAACTACTGACAGTTCTCTACGGATTCCCTTACTGATTGAATTACGCACCTATATCCGGAATCGGGATAACGGACAGTGTCAGAATTTCTTGGAATTCTGCCATCAAAGCAGTGGAGCGATATGTCATCTGAATCAACATCACCTTGATCAGCAGTTAAAGGCTGGTAAGGTGTTAGTGATGTTTGATGGCTTGGATGAAGTGTTTGAGCCAGGGAAACGAGAGGATGTAATTACGGATATTCATCGCTTTACGAATAAGTATCCTAAGGTACGAGTAATTGTGACATCTCGCGTCATTGGTTATAAACCCCAACGGCTACGGGATGCTGAATTTCGTCATGTTATGCTCCAAGACTTGAACTCAAAACAAATTCAAACCTTTATCAAGGAATGGCATGAATTAACCTTTACTGATCAAGGGGATAAAGTTAGGAAACGGGAGCGCTTACAAAAAGCAATAACGAGATCCTCCCCAATTCGACAACTGGCGCAAAATCCCCTATTACTAACCATGATGGCAATCCTGAATCGCAATCAAGAATTGCATCGTGACCGTTCTGAACTCTATAACCAATCCTCTCGGTTACTGCTCCATCAATGGGAGGTGGAACGAGCCTTACTAGAAGATAATCGTGTTGACCCGATGACGATTGATTATCAAGATAAGCAACAGATGCTGGGAAAAGTGGCATATTTTATGCAGGGCAATCAAGCAGGATTAACAGGAAATCTGATTAGTGCAGAAGATTTAGAATGGATTATCAAAGAGGAGCTTAAATTACGGGATGTTACTAATCCCCGAGCCGTTGCTAAGGTAATGATTAATCAGTTGCGCACCCGCAATTTTATCTTGTGTTTCATGGGAGCTGATTATTACGCTTTTGTGCATCGGACATTTTTGGAATATTTCTGTGCTTGGGAATTTGTCAGGAAATTTGAGAGAACACAGGAGATTTCCCTAGAACAGTTGAAAACCGAGGTATTTGGTCAGCACTGGCGGGATGAATCTTGGCGTGAAGTGCTGAGGTTGATTGTGGGCATGATTGATTCTAAGAAAGCTGGCAAGATGATTGAGTATTTGATGGCACAAGATGGAAGTTATGACTTGAATAATTTATTTCTGGCAGCTGATTGTTTGTCTGAGGTTAGGAATCGCTATGAGATTAAATCAACCGATATTGGATTACTGAATCGCGTCAAAGACTTAATTCATTATGATCTAAATTATGATTATGAACCGTATGAAGATGAGGCAAGGTTAGTCCGTCATATTCGCACTCAAGCTGTGGTAGCAGTAGCCACCCATTGGCAAGACCACCCAGATACCTTAGCCGTACTTCAAGAATGGGCTCGCTCTGATACTGATTTAGATGTGCGAGGTACAGCAATTTACCAGTTAGCTCAAGGTTACCAAGACCACCCAGATACCTTACCCCTACTTCAACAATCGGCTCGCTCTGATACTGATTTTTGGGTGCGACGTACAGCAATTGAACAGTTAGCTCAAGGTTACAAAGACCACCCAGATACCTTACCCCTACTTCAACAATTGGCTCGCTCTGATACTGATTCGGATGTGCGAGGTACAGCAATTGAACAGTTAGCTCAAGGTTACAAAGACCACCGAGATACCTTACCCCTACTTCAACAATCGGCTCGCTCTGATACTGATTTGTGGGTGCGAGGTACAGCAATTGAACAGTTAGCTCAAGGTTACAAAGACTACCGAAATACCTTACCCCTACTTCAACAATCGGCTCGCTCTGATCAAGATTGGCAGGTGCGAGGTAGAGCAATTGAACAGTTAGCTCAAGGTTACAAAGACCACCCAGATACCTTACCTCTACTTCAACAATGGGCTCGCTCTGATACTGATTTTTGGGTGCGACGTACAGCAATTGAACAGTTAGCTCAAGGTTACAAAGACCACCCAGATACCTTAGCCATACTTCAAGAATCGGCTTGCTCTGATAGTGATTCGAGGGTGCGAGGTACAGCAATTGAACAGTTAGCTCAAGGTTGGCACGATCAGCCTTGGTTATGGAAATTTTTATGCGATCGCACTCTCCGTGACCCCTTTGAGCGTAAGGTAGACTGGGATGACAATCCTCGACAAGTAGCCCTTAAGACCATCCTCCAATATTATCCTAACCATTCCCAAACCCGATCCTTATTGCATAATAGAGCAAAGCATGACTCGGATCGTCAACTGCGGGAGTTTGCTCAGAAGCAATTAAAAAATTATAGATAGCAAAGGGAGTCGGGAGTAAGGAGATAGGGAATAGGGGGAGATAGAGGAGATTTATATTAAGGCTAATTGTCATAACATGACAATTAGCCTTCTGTTGTCCTGAGTGTTTTTGCAAAAGCGAGATGCACCCTACCATAGCCCTACTTCAACAATCGGCTCGCTCTGATACTGATTCGGATCTGCGAGCTACAGCAATTGAACAGTTAGCTCAAGCTTGGCAAGACCATCGAGATGCCTTACGCCTACTTCAACAATCGGCTCGCTCTGATCTCAATTCCAGGGTGCGACTTAAAGTACTGGAACAGTTAACTCTAGGTTGGCAAAACCATCGCGATAGCATAATCCTACTTCAAGAATGGGCTCAGTCTGATCCTGATTCGGATCTGCGAGATCAAGTAATTGAACAGTTAATTCAAGGTTGGCAAGACCATCGCGATACCTTAGCCCTACTTCAAGAATGGGCTCGCTCTGATCCTGATTCGAGGCTGCGAGCTACAACAATTAAACAGTTAGCTCAAGGTTGGAAAGACCACCCATATATCTTACCCCTACTTAAAGAATGGGCTGGCTCTTATCACTATTCATTTGAACAGTTAGCTGAAGGTGGGCAAGACCAGCCTTGGTTATGGGAATTTTTATGCGATCGCACTGTCAATGATCCATTTGAGCGTCAGGGACAAAGGACATACAATCCTCGACAACTAGCCCTTTATGCCATCCTTGAATATTATCCTAACCATTCCCAAACCCGATCCTTATTGCAGGATAGAGCAGAGCATGACTCCGATCCTAAACTGCGGAAGTTTGCTCAGAAGAATTTAGAATTGGGAATGTAGAATTTAGAATTCTGCATTATCCCTACATTCTAAATTCGCCATTCTTACGATAACTGATTAATCTCATCCACACTCAACCCTGTATATTGAGCAATATCATTCAGAGGTAATCCTGCTGCCTTCATCTGTTTAGCAACCTGTTCTATACCTTGTTGTCTACCTTGTTCGAGACTTTCCTGAATCAAGGTTTGATTAACACTATACATATCCCGGTAGACCTTGAGGCTATCCTGATACAGGGCTTGCTCTTCAGAAGAAAAGTTGGCAATCTCGGCCACTTCAAACAGCTGGGTAAACACATCCTCTTGCAAGGGTTCAGGGGGAGCATTACATTGGGCAAGATGCCTGAATAAAAATAACCACTTGTCAAAATGGGTTTCTAGTTGATCAACAGATTTAGTAAATTTCGGTAGCTCGACATAGATGAATTTAAACTTATCGTAGAACACTTCACACCGCTGGTTTTTTAGCTCTACCACATGCAACAGTTCTAAATCGTGCTTATTAAAAATAAAATCCAGAATACCAACGGTGTAGACTGCGGTTAGCTGATAATTCCAATCTCCCTGTTCGGCCTTTTCTTGGATGGGGAAAGTGGAATAGTAAACACTGCGGTCTTTGAAGAAATTTTGTTTTGCCTTTTGCATTTCCACAATGAAGCGTTCACCGGTTGTGCTCTGACAATAAATATCAAAAATCGCTCTTCTATCCACTAAGGTGTTACCCAAAAACTCGGGATTCTTAATGGTGACATCCTGAATTTTATGGTGGGGAGGCAACAGCGTATTCAAGAAATCGATCAACAGTGCTTTGTTGGGCTCAGTGCCAAAGACGCGCTTAAAACCGAAATCTGTGAGCAGGTCAATGTATTTATCTGGCAAGGGGAAAACCATAGTTTAGAAGTTAGAAGTTAGAAGTTATAATTGAGAATTAGGAATTTAGAATTTTAAATTCTAAATTCACCATTCTAGGTTCGGCCTTGCTGAATTAAGGAATGAATGCGCGATTATCTGGTTTTCTTAAAGCCCCCTAAATCCCCCAACTTTGCGGTGCGACCCAAGGGCGATTTACTCGCCCATTGGAAAGCGCACCGGAAGGGACTTTAAGAGTTTTGTTCCCCCCAGAATTGGGGGGCTAGGGGGGCGAAACCATACCCATAATCAGCAACGCCCTACGTTCTACATGCTTAATTCTCCCTTCGAGAACAATCGCTCCAATAACGGTTTCGGAATTGTTTCAAAATCTTCCAATAAGAAATCCATGATGGCCAGATGGCGCAAGTGACCAGGAGTCGGAGGGTAACAGCGACGACTGGTGTTAAACCAGCCGTTAACGGTTTGAACGGAACAGGAGCAGATCAAGGCCATATCTTCCCTCGTCAAGTCCCACTTCTGGTAGAACCGTTGCGGTGTCATACCCAATTCCCAGTAACTGTACAGTCGGATTAGGATTTGCTCGCGCTCGGTGATGGGGTAGGGATAGGAATTTTCTCCCTGAGACTCCCTCTGTTCAAGCTGTGCAAGCTGCTCAAGACGCTCTATCGCTTCTTGGTAATCGATGGGAAGATAAACAAATCGTTTTTTTCGCATTATTATAGAATTACCTCAATTGTAATTGGGTAGAAAGCCGCGCTTGGCGCTTGGTCGGCAGAAAGCGCGGCTTTTTTTTCATGATTATAGTATAACCATTGGGTACTTTTATTGTCAACCTAAAACCAAAAAAAGTCAAGGCAATTTTTAAATTTTGTAATAATTAGTTACAATTAAAGAGTTAGCATGGTTACTGGTTTAGCTAATAGCTGGAATCTGAAACATAGAGTTATAAAATGTAAGTAGTCAGCGGTCAGTGGTCAGGGGTCAGCCATCAGCCTTTAGCTGTTCGCGTAGCGTGCGCGTAGCGCATAAACTGATAGCTGATAGTTTGACCCAGTGGTGCGTTACGGGGCGGGCTGTTCCAACAAGACCCGAAGAGACATAAAATTAGTTCAAGCCCGCCCCTAACGCACCCTACGCGATTCCCGATTCCCGATTCCCGATTCCCGACTCCCGATTCCCGACTCCCGATTCCCGACTCCCTAATTAATGAAGCGCTTCCCTAACCAAAATCACAGTACTATCTACACCCCGTGCGATCGCTTCTGGAATATTGCCATGGATCGCCTGCTCCAATAATCCCTCTCGACTAGCTCCGATCACGACTACATCATACTTTTGAGCCTTGGCTAAACGAATCAAAGCATCAGAAACAGAATAGGAACGGATTGGAATTGGTAGCACATCACAAATACCTTTGAGTTGTTGACGGAGGAAATAGGTAGCTTTTTCCAAGCTAGTCATTACAGGTTCCCCAGCTTGAGGATTAAAAACCTGAGTTACTACGATTTGCTCTGCTTTAGCCAGGGTTGCTAGTATCGGAATTAATTGTAGGGCACGGCTAGAGTTGGGTCCACCAGCAATGGGGATTAACCAACGCTTCCAGGTCTTAGCTAGTGAACCGTACTTAGCAGATTTAACATCTTCTGCTACTTCCTTGCCTTGGGGTAATTTCAGCAAGACTAAATCACAGGGAGCTTGTCGAATCAAGGTATCGATAATATTACCAAAAATCTGATTAGGACTATTAGATGGTCCTCCCTTCCATCCCATCAAAATCAGATTAATATGTCGTTGTTTAATAGTTTCTAGAATTGCTTGAGCGGTATCGTGGGATATCCGGATTTGGGTGTGAACTGGCATTTCCCACCGTCGCCCTAGCCTTTCCGCTTGCCTTAGCAATCTGCGACTTTTGGTAGTATCAACTGCTGTCTGAGCAGGACTAGTGCTGCGGGAGATAGGTATTACCTGCAAACACTCAAGTTCATAGTCGCGATCGCGGCCAATAGCAGTAGCTATTTCTAACAATACTGGTGCTGATTGGGGATTAGCTAAGGGAACCAACATCCGTCCACTACCGGTAGCTGGAGCGCGAGTATAATAGACGCCATAGGAGGGATCAGGACTTGGTCCTAGCTGCTCTTTTTCCCCACTAAGTTGGTTAGCTTCGGCACGAATAATATCACTAAAGGTAATGATTCCAACTAACTTTCTGCTTTCTAGAACAGGTAACCGATTGAGTTGATAACGATTAAGAATGTAGAGAACGTGGCTTAAGGTGTCATTGTGTCTAACTGTTATCGGTTGTGGAGTCATCATCTCCTTTATAGGGGTATTTCCAGGTAGCTGATCTCGGTTCTTGGCAATATCTTCTTGAGTAATTATCCCGACCAATTTCCCCTGAGCAACTACTGGAAAGCCCCGATGACTAGAGTTACTAAAGGTCTGAATGGCTTGTTCTAAGGTCATCTGACTCCCTAGGGTTTCTACCCGGCGCTGCATAATGTCAGATGCTTTCAAACCAACTAAAGTTCTTTTGTCCACCTTTACTTGAGGCAAGCTGTAGCCTTTCCTCTCCAACAAACGTTGATAGAGAGACCCTTTGGCTAATTGATCGGCAACTAGGTAGGAAACCACACAGGTGATCATTAACGGTAGGACTAAATTAAAGTCCGTTGTCATCTCAAACACGATCACAATCGCTGTGATTGGTACCTTGGAAACGGCACTAAAAAATGCTCCCATCCCTGCCAAGGCGTAGGTAATCGGATTACCTAATCCGAGCAGGTGATACTCACCGATGCCGACTAAATAGCCTAATGCGGAACCCAATACTAGGGAGGGATGAAACAACCCCCCTGGTGCTCCAGAACCATAGGCAATTATGGTTAGTAAGAAGTAGACTACAAAAGCGAGACTGGTAAATTGCCAGCCGACATCACCAGTGAGCAACAACTCCCGCAAACCACTGTTGTTATGAAACTGATCCGGTAGCAGTGCTACAATACATCCACCAAGCATCCCAGCTATACCAATCCGCAATGGTAAGCTGAGCTTGAGGCGGTCGTAAAAATTCAGACTGGATAGAATTCCTTGATTAAACAAAGCTGCTAGCAATCCAGCCAACACCCCCAACAACAAATAGAAGGGAATCTCAAGAGCGGAAAAGGTGCTGGAAAAATTGCTTAGTTCCCGATTCAGCTCTAGAGTACCTCCACCCAAGAGCCGGGAAACCACCGCACCAATAAAGGATGCTATAATAGCACTACCCAGAGTTATACTAGATAAATCTGGTAACAGTTCCTCAAAGATAAAGGCTACACTAGCCAGGGGAGCATTAAACCCAGCGGCTAATCCAGCCCCAGCCCCAGCAGCAATCATTTGACGTCGGTGATCAGGAGAGGTGGGTACCCAGCGAGTTAATTGAGCCGCCAAAGCTGCTCCAATATGAACCGTTGGGCCTTGACGTCCCATAGTCATTCCCGCCGCCAGAGATAGGATCGTACTTACCAACTTGACCGCAGCCACCCGTAAATTCATCGCGATGGGAAACCGGGCAAGAGCACCTTTGATCTGAGGTACGCCACTACCAGTTGCCTCTGATGCTAGAAACTCAATCAGGAATCCGCACAGTAATCCTAAGCAGAGTCCAAAAGCGGGTAGGGCAAAACTAGGGGGTAGGAGCAGAGATGCTTGAAGCCGCCAACTCCCTAACCAGCCAATACTGTGTTTGAGTAATACTGCTGAAAGTCCTGAGACCAATCCAATCAGACAGGCTTCGGCAAGGGCAAGACTTCTTTTGGGGATCAGCCATTGGGTAATGGGATTGATCATTGATTGATCATTGGTTAGTGGTCACTGGTGATTATTCGTTGGTACTTTGTAAATACCAGGAGAATTTCTCTAGTTACAACTAACCCACTAATGACTAGATGTTACCGATAGTCCTTCCACAATTAAAGAAGGTGTGTAGATGCTATCCTGCCAATCAGCATCATCACCAAGTATTACTAATTGCTTAAGGGTGTTGTAGACATTCCCAGCTACCATAGTGTCTTTGACTCGACCAATAATTTTTCCTTGTTGCACTCGATAGCCTAACTCAACATTGACGGAAAAGTCACCGGAGATGCCAGCACTACCGCCGAGAATCTGGTCTATGACTAATCCTTGGTCTAATTGCCCAATTAAGTCATTGAGTGACCCTTGGCCTGGTTTAATCAGTAAGTTGACTAGATCAGGGGTTGGGTAGCTGCCTAGGCTAGGGCGAAATCCATTGCCTGTTGTGCCAGTTCCCAGTAAGCGACCGGTAGTGCGATCGCAAAAAAACTGTTGCAATTGCCCTTCACTGATAAATACTAGGGATTGGGTAGGGGTGCCTTCATCATCAAAGGGGCAACTGTAGGGAAATT
>NZ_JAAHHU010000360.1:0-4386 GCF_010672095.1 Moorena sp. SIO3I6
TTTGGCAAAAGGCTTTTCCTATACAAACTGAGCGAGAACGTGGGACGTCAAGTTTTTTGATCACACTAATCATATCAAGTTACTTTTGTCAAGTTTTTTGTAAAGAAATATGTTTATAAAGCATAGCTTATTAAGGGGGATTTAGGGGGATCAAAAGCCTGAACAAAATTCCCAATGGTCGATCCCCCCCAGCCCCCCTTAATAAGGGGGGAGTCGGAAAAGTGCCCCTTATTAAGGGCAAGGCTGATTCCCTGAAAAACCTCTTGCCTCTTGCCTTTTGCCTCTTGCCTTTTGCCTTAAAAAGCTCTTCACCCAAATAATAATTGGTATATCTCTCTCCTTCAAACCTGAAACCTTTCCGTTACACTAGCTTCACCTAAAGACACCTTAATTCCGAAGTCATCTCCCTGTTGAGCATTAAACTGATATTGAATGAATTCATCATTACTTCTGGCGGTTACTTCGGTAAAAACTTCTCCGGTTGCAGTCAGTATCGATAGTTTCAAATTCG
Organism: Moorena sp. SIO3I6; assembly: GCF_010672095.1. NCBI lineage: Bacteria > Bacillati > Cyanobacteriota > Cyanophyceae > Coleofasciculales > Coleofasciculaceae > Moorena > Moorena sp. SIO3I6. The sequence goes on from NZ_JAAHHU010000360.1 coordinate 512, forward strand.
GAGGCAAGGTTAGTGCTTCACCGTTGGGATAAACTTGGGCTCGAACGCTGGCAGTTTCCTTGTCAATTTTTCCGACAGTAATAATTAAAACGACAGGATTACCCGCTAATTCTAGCCCTAAATCAAATAAATCAATTGGTTTAGCTCGTTGTTGCTGGTATTCGGTATTTCTAAATGCTGGTCTAAGTTGTGGAGACAGCAAATCGCTAACCGACTGCCAATCTACTTGAAAATTCCCCTTAAACCATTCCACTAAGTTCACGACATTTGATTCCAGCTCTGGTAATTGGTTAATTAACTGCTCAAGAGACTGGATTTTACTAATCTCCAAGCTTCCTACCAGTGCAGTTTTGGAAAATCCTAGCAGTTTAGCTTGATTACTTGCTTGATTAATTTCTACCACCACATAACCAACTCGGTCTTGGCGACTTTCTGGTGGTATGTGACAAACTAGGTCACCAGGTAAAACAGGACGACATTCCAATTTACCCCAATCTTTAACCATCAAGTCGGATACATTCATAAGCGATCGCAGGGCTGGATTGCTGCTATCACTTGCTGGTAAATCAGTTTCTACTTCCAGACACTTTTGTAAGTAGAAGTTTACTGCATAAACTGCTAATGTATTTAGGTAAACGTCTTGAGCTTTATCCGGTTCGTGCTGTTCCCGACTAAAGGTTTCTGCTAGTTGATACCAATCTCTGGTAATAGGCACAGAAAATGATAATTTTTTCGTTAAGTTATTCATTATTACTCTCTCGATACATTGAATCTTGTTTGTGAGTTATTCCTGCAAGTATTCCTTAAACGTGTCAGCAAAATACTTGCAAGAGCGCCAGTAGAAACTTTGCACCGTTGACCATTGCTTTGGCTCTAACCCAACCGCAACAGCAGTCTCTTTCCAACTCTTCCGGTCTAGGTATAAAAGAGCTATAGTTCTGAAATTGGCTTTAGGATGTCCTTTAACGTGTTTGCTGGCAAACAGCCCATCAGAGTCTTCTTCAATACACTGACGTATAAGCTGTGAAGGTAACGGAGTGTCTTCTGGTTGGGCAACGGTATCTAAATAAGTCATACCAGATTGATTGACTTTACCCCCATCGGAAGAGTTTATTGGTGCATCTAGTGAGCACTCCTTTACCCCTTTGGTATGTCGTTTCTTGGCATCAATCAACCGCCACTTGAGGACACTATTAATCCAGTTAATCACCGGACCTCTCGGTTGATAAGTGTCAATTTTTCTACACAGATACCACCAAGTCTCTTGAAGTGCTTCATCGTAAACCTCCTGGGGGGTGTCATATCTCCTGCGAGATAATTTGCCGGATGCTTGAATCATTTGAATCAGCCGAGTCAGGGCTAGACGACGGTCACAGCTTTTTGGGGAATGCTTTTGAGCCTTCAAAGCTAGCTGTTGCAGTCGTTCGTCCAGTGCGTCCATGGGTTAACTCCATCTCAATCCATCTCCTGGATGCACCTTTCTAAATAACTAACGGTGGCTAACCCTGGATTCTATGCAAAGTCGGAAAAAATTTTTTAAATGGGCTCTCTAGGGGGATTTGGCATGGAATCGCTCTTTGAGAAAGTTAACAAAAACAGATGAGGCTGTTGTTTTTTATCCCTGCCCATGTACAATCCTAAAACCATCAAGCGTTGGCTCGTCGGACTTATTGCTATTCCTTTAATTTGGTCAGCCTACTCCGAGTATCAAGGTAAACCCTTTACCCAAGCCAGGGATGTGATCAATTCCCTGGTGCAAGTCACAGTATTAGTGGATGCCCTTGTCAAGCCAGAAGACTCAGACAATAACTAATTGTTGGTTTTTAGCTGGTTTTGAATGCGATCGCTAAACTGGCATCTTGGTAGAACTGGCATCTTGCCAGTTTCATTTCTTTGCTGATGTGGAACTGGCATCTTGGTGGAACTGGCATCTTGCCAGTTTCCTTATAGTTAACTAACTATATATGAGCACCTGTATAATCGGAATAGATGGCGGTGCCAGTAAAACCCTTTGTGTAGTCCTCAACCACCAAGGTCAAGTCCTAGGTCGAGGAGAAGCCGATGCCTCCAATTATCACACCGTTGGTATCAAAACCGCTTTCGCCTCCATAGAATCAGCCATTCGCCTCGCCACCCAACAAGCTTCCGCTAAACTATCCATAGAATCGGTCACAGTGGAAGCCATTTGTTTGGGATTAGCCGGTGTTGGTCGTCCACGAGATAGAGAAGTAGTGCAAGGCTTCGTCCAACAGTTGTTGTCAAGTCAGACAATTCCCGTCACTTGGGCATTACTCCCCTCTAATGTTGTTATTTGTGATGATGCTTTGATTGCCTTAGTGGGGGGAGTAGGTAAGCCTGTGGGAGTTGTTGCGATCGCAGGCACTGGATCAATCGTTTTTGGACGCAATGCCCAAGGAAATACCAAGCGAGTTGGTGGCTGGGGGCATATCCTAGGAGATGTTGGCAGTGCCTATCACATTGCTGTCTCTGGATTACGAGCCGCGATCAACGCCTATGATGGCTTTGCAGTAACTAGTCTAACAATAACTAGTCTTCAGGAGCGCTTTACCACCCATTTTAACTTATCAAAGTTTAATTATATCACAGATGTCATCTATCGGCCAGGGTGGGGAGTCAAAGAAATTGCATCCTTAGCACCAATTGTGGATCAAGCAGCCGCTGAAGGGGATCAGGTAGCCCTTAGCATTATCCAAGATACAGTTAATCAACTAGTAAAAGCTACCCAAGTTGTAATTGAAAGCGTCTTTACCCCTGACTCACAATGTGAAGTAGTAACCACCGGAAGTGTCTGGCATGGTCTTTCCTCAATCCGTCAGCAATTTGAATCATCCCTTGTCAGGCTTAGCCCTAATGCTAAAGTGATTTGGCCTCGCTATGAGCCTGCTTATGGTGCCGGTTTGTTAGGGTTGCGGAGCCTAGGCAAAAGGCAATAGGCAAGACGCAAGAGGCAAGAGTAACCCACCCCTAACGGTCGAGGTGGGGTGTGGCCTTATTTAATTAATTGGGCAAATGTTGAGTAAACTCATCTAGGGAGTTAACCGTTAATGCTGTGGCCATCAACTCTTCTAATTGTTCAAGAGTTAAGGATTGAATTGAGACGGATATCTCGACAGGAATCTCTGAAAATCGCAGTTTAAGGATGCGCTCTAAACTGCCTCGACGTTCTTGTTGGATGCCTTGTTCAATCCCTTGTTCAATCCCTTGTTCAATCCCTTGTTCAATGCCTTGAGCAACCCCTTGTTGGATGCCTTGTTCAATCCCTTGTTCAATCCCTTGAGCAAGACCCTCTTGTAAAATCTCTTGATACCAGGGTGATTCTCGTAATACTGTCATATCCCACCTCATGATTTGTTGAATTAAGGGTATCTCTAAAACAAAGCTAGCGAAGAAAGCTAACAATGGCTCTAGTTGATTCAAGGTTTGATCCGCTCGTAGAGCCTGCACCGCTGACCGCAATTTCGATTCACTACCACCTCCAAATAAGATCGGGACAAATGGAAATAGGGGAGGTAATGGTTGTTCTAATACTAATTCAGCCTCTACTTCCCACAGATTAATTACCCGATAATCTTGACGCGCCTTTAATCCCATGAATTCCCTGTCGTAACAGTCAACGATTGTGACTGTAGCTGGAGGTGGCAAGATGTTAATTAATACCGGATAAGCAGATAAGTTGTATTTCTCCTCAGCTAAAGCCACATAATTGCGCATTCTCTGAGGCATGTTCTGGTCATAGCGTAGTTGTAATTCATTGAGAATCAGAAATTCGGAGTGTTCAGGACTAGACGCTTTTACAATGACATCGCTTTCGCGACTAATCCATTGAAACTCAGCATCGAGTAACTGAGATGCCC
>NZ_JAAHHU010000361.1:0-4364 GCF_010672095.1 Moorena sp. SIO3I6
TGACCAAGGTCAGCAACATCTCGCCAGTCCGTTGTCCAATCTGTAACGAAAGGTGACGCAATCGTCCTTGGTGGCGGCTTTCGTTGTATATCGACCAACCCAATTGCTGAATATCCTGCTTAATTTCCCCTAGCAGAGGATTCAATCGCTGGTCTTGCACGGGGCATTGATTAAGATTAATCAGCTGGTGGCTACCTTTTTGGTAGTAACCCGCTTGAACTGAACCTGTTGCTGAGCGTTTAAGGGGATAGGTAGCTTTGTTTCGATAGCCCAAGGAAGAATCTGTGGTTAAGATTGGTGCTACGGCGGGTTCGCTAAATCCACCAATGCGTTTGAGGGCTTGAATCACCTGATTTTGCTTCGCCAACTGCTGATAGTCCCAGCTCACATGCTGCCATTGGCAACCACCACACTTATCCGCCACGATACATCTGGGATGAACACGATTAGGAGATTCCACCAACAGTTGGTGTAACTTACCATTGGCATAGTTAGGTTTGACCCTAATCAGGCGCACCAAAGCTTTATCCCCTGTGACAGTATCCGGAACAAAAACCACCCGATTTCCTAGCCGTCCAACGCCATCACCACTATCACTGAGGTCTGTAATCATTACCTCAATCAGTTGACCTTGTTGCCAACACTCAGGGCTGGGCTGATTAGTTATCATCATTGGCATCATATAGCACAGGGAATAGGGAGTAGGGAGTAGGGAGTAGGGAGTAGAGAGTACAGAGATCGGATTCAGTCGCTCATGGTAGAAATCCCCTCAGGTCGGCGCACCCCTCGCTACCTGTACAGTGCATTATTAAGGTACCTTAGTACTTATAGCCTTTGGTGAGCAGTTTTGCGTAAATCCTGATAGTTTTGTTTTAATACGAGCTACAGATGCCAAGAGGGGGCAACGGATGGTTCGAGGGGATGTGAAGGATCTGGTAAGAGGGGAAAGAGAATATCGATGGCAGCAAACATGCATCGGTTTTGCTCTATTTGTTGATCTTATGCCCAATGCCCTTCCGTTGTGTCACCCCAAGTCGGTAAACTACTAATTAACAGTTCTGGCAACAAGTCCCGAGCTAAAATCTGTAATTTAGCTCGGGATGAATTGCCTGAGTAACTCAATAAAAAACTCCATAAACTAATAACATGAGTGTAGTTAGTCAAGTCATTCTCAATGCCGATGACGAGCTGAGATACCTCAGCTCTGGTGAACTCAAAAGTATCAATGATTTTTTGCAAACCGGTGAGCAGCGATTGCGCATTGTTGCCACCCTGTCGGAAAATGAAAAAAAGATTGTACAAAAAGCCAGCAGTCAGCTATGGCAGAAACGCCCTGACTTCATAGCACCAGGAGGGAATGCCTATGGTCAGCGTGAACGCAATCAGTGTTTACGGGACTATGGTTGGTACTTGCGCTTGGTCACCTATGGTGTGCTTGCTGGTGATCAGAAACCTATTGAAGACATTGGTATCATCGGGGCAAGAGAAATGTATAATGCCCTAGGTGTGCCAATGGCAGGGATGTCAGAAGCCATGAATTGCTTAAAAGAGGCATCTTTGGGAATCCTAACCGATGAGGATGCTGAGCTGACAGGTCCCTTCTTCGATTACATTATTCAAGCAATGTCTCCTAAGTCCTAAGGTAAGCTATCAGCTATCAGCTAATGCGCTACGCGCACGCATGCGCGTTCAGCTTATGGGCATAGGGCAAGCTACACTGAACAGCTTTTGAATAAAACAGGTAAGCATTCGTTTAATCTCTGTTACGTCAGCTGACAGCTGATAGCTGGCGGCTGACAACTGACCTCCTAAGTCATTGGTGATTAGTCATTAGTCATTGGTCATTGAATACTAGGATATGGTTAATTGTCCATGGTCAATTAACAATTAGCCATTAACAATTAACAATTAACAAAATACTAATGATTAATGACCTCAAATCCCACGCATTTTAGTCGTGGGATTCTTTAACAAAAACTCGCGGAATTCCCCAACCTCTACGTTCGCGTAGCGTGGCCTACGGCCAAGGAGGTTGGGGATAGATAGCGAGCCAGGAATTTGAGGCAACACCTTGACACCTTACTGTGAACTCTACATAATAGTAAGTAAGGTCGATAACAGGGTTGAGTGCAATGAAACATAAAGCCGTCAAAGTCAGAATCTATCCCACAAAAGAACAAGTAATGATACTAGCTCAGCACTTTGGATGTGCTCGCTGGTGGTGGAATTATGCATTGAATCAATGTATAGAAACCTACAAAGAAACGGGAAAAGGACTGAAGCAATCTGCACTCAACTCTATGTTGCCGAAACTCAAAAAAGAAAAAGAGACTGAATGGCTAAAAGAATGCTACTCTCAGGTTTTACAATCTGTGAGCTTGAATCTTAGTCGTGCCTATCAAAACTTTTTTGTTCGCGTAGCGTGGCCAATAGGCCAAGGAAGAGCAAAATACCCTAGATTCAAGTCATATCATCATCGCCAGTCAATCCAGTATCCCCAAAATGTAAAACAGGTGGGCAATAGCCTAAAGTTCCCAGGAAAATTAGGAGTTGTTAAAGCTGTAATTCATCGACCATTAGAAGGGGAAATTAAGACTGTAACAGTAAGCTTTGACCCTTCTGGCAAGTATTACGCTTCTATTCTAGTGGAATACGAATCAACAGAGGTTAAAGTATCTCAAGAAGGGAACGTGATTGGCATTGACTTGGGCATCAAGGATTTTGCGATTACCTACGATGGCGAGAATAATTCTAAATTTGGCAATCCCAAACACTTAGCTAAATACGAAAAGAAATTAGCTAAAAAACAACGTATCGCAGCCCGTAAAAAGAAGGGCAGCAATGGTTGCAAAAAAGCGCGCAAAATTGTAGCTAAGGTATACGAACGTATTGGAAATGTCCGCCAAGACTATCTGCACAAGCTATCTAGAAAGATAGTAGATCAAAATCAAGTGGTAGTAGTCGAGAACTTAAATGTCAAGGGCATGCTGTGCGCTACGCGCACGCTTCGCGAACGTAACCACAAATTAGCTAAAGCAATATCTGACCTGGGTTGGGGAACTTTTGTAAATTTCCTTTCTTATAAATGCGAAAAAGAAGGAAAAATATTGCTCGAAATAAACCGGTGGTTTCCCAGCTCTAAAACTTGCTCTAATTGTCATTACCGAATCAAAGAGTTACCACTAGATGTAAGGTCTTGGACTTGCCCAAACTGTGGCAGCCATCATGATAGGGACGGTAATGCAGCTAAGAACATGTTTAGCAGAAGGTATCAGAATGCTATCCTCCTCTGGGACGGGGGAGGTCAACGCCAGGGTCGAAGAAGTAAGACCAAAACGAGGACGTCCATCCAAGTTGAGGTGCGACCCGTGGCGAATTTAATTCGCCGACGGAAAGCGCACCTTCGGCATTCTTCCGTGTTCGCGTTCGCGCAGCGTCGCCTACGGCGAAAGCGTGGCCAAAGGCCAAGCTGGAAGCCCCTACCTCAATGAAGTAGGTCGGGGTAGTTCACATGTGGTTAATCAAAAAATTGCCCTGGCTTTCATTATCAATTCTTCTGTTAAGCCATAGTATTTTTGGCTGGATGATATCTGTTGAATGTCAGGAATTGAGTTGGGTAGAACAGACTACATCAGGATCACATCTTTCCTTATTTAACGTATCGGTATGGCTCTGGCTGATCGGAGCCGTTTATATCTTGTTGATGGCTTTGGCTATAACTGCTCCAGTGTATCAGATTAGAAAATTGTACGGGACTTGGATGAAATCTGATGCTAAAGCTTTTGTTTCCGTAATTTTCAGCTCTTTCCTAGGCGTTATCATCCTGCGCTGGATTCATTATTCTAGCCGTATCCTGGTGCTGATTGCTGCTGCTGCCTTAACCAGATTAGATCTTCAAACAGAAGGATACGGTGAATGGCAGGCTTTCTGGATTATCTGTGGGGTTTCTCTAACAGGTTTTAGTGTAGGGTTATTACTAAATCAGTTACTAATAGCAATTATATAGCCATGTTGATAGAAATGAGTGTCGTTTTTTTGGTAATGGGTAATGGGTAATGGGTAATGGCGATATCCGAGTCGTCAACCTTAAACCTTCTAACCTTAAACCTTCTAACCTTAAACCTTAAACCTTCTAACCTTCTAACCTTCTAACCTTAAACCTTCTAACCTTAAACCTTCTAACCTTCAACCTTCTAACCTTCAACCTTCTAACCTTCTAACTAACCTTCTAACCTTCAACCTTCTAACCTTCTAACCTTCTAACCTTAAACCTTCTAACCTTAAACAATAAACACTATTAATCTGTCTGGGGCAGTTTAATTTGAACTGCTCCTTCTGGTGTGATGATAACTTTACCACCTAGG
>NZ_JAAHHU010000362.1:0-4345 GCF_010672095.1 Moorena sp. SIO3I6
CCAAATCTTTGGTAATCTCTGGGTCTTCCACTGGTGTCACTGCTTCTACCCGTCGATCCAAATTACGACGCATCCAGTCCGCACTGCCAATATAGACTTCCTCTTGACCCTGATTTTGGAAGTAAAAAATCCGTGAGTGTTCTAAAAAACGACCCACGACACTCACCACACGGATATTTTCACTGACTCCTTTAAGACCAGGACGCAGACCACAAATTCCCCGCACAATCAAGTCAATTTTTACACCAGCTTGTGAGGCGTTGTAGAGGGCGGTAATAATCTTGGGGTCTAGTAGGGAATTCATTTTGGCCACAATACGACCTGTTTCTCCGTTGCGGCAATGTTCAATCTCCCGCTGAATCATTTCGATCATGCGATCGCGTAAAGTAAATGGTGCGACCAACAACTTTCGATAAGACTTTTGCCGTGAGTAACCGGTCAAAGAATTAAACAAATCTGTCAAATCTGCTCCTAAATCATCACGACAACTCAATAGTCCTAAATCAGTATATAGTTTGGCAGTCTTAGAATTATAATTCCCCGTCCCAATGTGAACATACCGACGAATTGTATCTCCCTCCCGACGCACCACCAGCACAATTTTGGTGTGAGTTTTTAAACCCACCAAACCATAGACCACATGGACTCCAGCCTGTTCTAACTTCCGTGCCCAGACGATATTATTTTCTTCATCAAAACGAGCCTTTAGTTCTATGAGCACCGACACTTGGTCACCATTTTCTGCTGCTCTAATCAAGGCATCGATAATGGGTGAGTCACCAGATGTGCGATATAAGGTCATTTTGATGGCTAAGACATCTGGATCTTGAGCGGCCTGGGTAATGAAGCGTTCTACCGTTGCGCCAAAGGAATGATAAGGATGGTGTACCAGCAAATCCCTACTGCGAATCACGCTGAAAATATCTTCCACATTCTCTTCCCCTATAGGGAAGCGCAGGCGTCGGGGCACCACTGGTTCCCACACAGGGTCTTTCAATTCTGGCCGTGGCAATGCCATCAACGACATCAAGTCACCCAGTGCCAACAGACCTTCAAATTCATACACATCGGTTTCTTCAAGTTCCAGCTCTCGCATCAGCGTGTGCCTGACTAACTTGGAGGTAGTCACAGGAATTTCCATGCGCACGGCAGAACGTCCAAACCGTCGTTTCCGTAGTTCCTCTTCAATAGCTATCAGCAGGTCATCTGCCTCATATTCCTCTACTGTCAAATCAGCATTGCGGGTAATGCGGAAGGGATGACACTCCTGAATCTTCATCCCTGGAAACAGAGACTCCAAATTATGGGCAATGATTTGTTCGAGAGGAACACCAGTCCAACTAGTCGTTTTTCCATTCTGTTGTTGCTGCAATTTTTCCGGGAGGGGAACAAAGCGCTTTAAGACTCTAGGAACTTTCACCCGAGCAAACAATTCTGCTCCCGTTTCCGGGTCTTTGACCACTACCGCCAGATTCAGACTGAGATTGGACATGTAAGGAAAGGGATGGCTGGGGTCCACAGCTAGGGGAGTCAGAACTGGAAAAATTTGCTCGGAATAGTAGTTTTCCAGGTAATTCCGCTGTTTCTGGTTCAAGTCCACGTAGTCCAGAATGTAAATCCCTGCTTTGGCTAGCAGGGGTCGCAGTTCCTGCTCACAGTGTTGATGCTGTTGAGTTACCATCGGTAACAGCCGCACTCTGATGGCATCGAGTTGTTCACTGGGTGTGCGACCATCGGCTGTCCGTTTACTAACTTGTGCTTCCACCTGTTGTTTTAAACCAGCCACCCGCACCATAAAGAATTCATCAAGGTTAGAGCTAAAGATGGCCATGAACTTCAGACGCTCTAACAGAGGCGTTCGGGGGTCCGTTGCTTCATGTAATACTCGGTTATTGAACTCCAACCAGCTCAGTTCTCGATTGAAGTAATAGTCAGGGTCACTCAGATTAAGCTCAATTGTGTTCTGTTCTGTGGTCTGTTCAAATTCAGGCGTATTATTTTTAAATTGAAAATGGATATTTTCAACTTCAGACTCATTCTTTTTAGCTTTACCCATCATCCTCAGAGTTAACCCACTTGATCAGGCTCTTTTATGGCAACGAGAGAATAGTCAGTGAGATTCTACCGTTAAACGAACCTCAAGGATTAAAAACTTCGTCTTCTCTACCTACCCACCACTGACCTAAATTCATCAAATCCTGGTGAATATCTTCTAGTTCTCTGATATAAGCTTCCGATGATAGGGTGGCACGCCGCTCCTGAAGCTTCTTCAGGCGCAGTTGCACGAGTAACCAGGGTTTGGAGATGCCGTCAGTAGCTTCTATATATTGCGCTAACTCTTTACTATTCATCAATTTAACTTGAAATTTGTCTAATTTTTTAAATAAGGTAACACGTAATGTTAATAACTGTAAACTTATTTTAAATTAGAATAGTTATCTGGTATAAAAATTCGCGCAAGGGCAAAATGCAAAAGGCAAGAGGCAAGAGGCAAGAGGCAAGAGGCAAAAGTTCACGTGCATTAGCTTTTCGGCTTCTATCAATTTCCTAACTTTAATGCCTAGTGCTATATCTGGGGTTTACATCAGTTAACTTAGTGGGATGCTCCTTTGGAGCCGCTACGGGATTGACCTTGGCCTTTGGGCCACGCTACGCGAATGGTCACGCTTGTGGCCGTAGGCCAAACGCGAAAGCAAAACTCTATAAGATCTCCCCATCTCCCCATCTCCCCACACCTCCCACACTTCCCACACCTCCCACGATTCCCGACTCCCGACTCCCGACTCCCGATTCCCGACTCCCGATTCCCGACTCTCGATTCCCGATTCCCTATCTTCACATCGACTATCGTTTTAGAACACAACTTGCTATAACTTACTATGGGTAGGGGGGGGATGGAATAGATTGGGCTAACTAAGTTAGTTAACTAACTTAGTCTAGTCGGTTGTCAAAAACCCTAATTAGCCATTGGCTATCCTGGGGCTATTCCTCCCTTACCGATATTTACCATGTGCTCTGACCACAAGCGAACTCTAAAAAATATGTTGAAAAAAGTTATTGCCCAGCTCAAAGACTGGTTCCCTGCTCCAGAAGTCCATGCCCACTGCGACGGACCTTGCGGGGTGTATGACCCAGCTGCTGCACGTATCACCGCTGAGGCAGTACTCTCCATGACCAAGAAGATCATTGATCTTCAGCCAGCGAGTAATGATCCAGCGGCAGTAGTTGCTTACCAAAATACCCTATCCCGGTTCATTGCTATTAAGGAAGAGCAGGCTCAGAAGACTAAAGAGGAAATACTGATCCTGTGGACAGACTATTTCAAGCCAGTACACTTGGAGCAGTTCCCAGACCTACACGATACCTTCTGGAAAGCTGCAAAGTTATGCTCTGCCTGCAAGGTGGAAGTTAGCCTTGAGCACGCCAATGAGCTACTTGATGCAGTAGAGAATATCCACAAGATTTTCTGGGCAACCAAGAATCGCGATATTGTCTGGTATAAGGCTAGCTAAACCTCAGAATGTAGAATGTAGAATGTAGAATGTAGAATGTAGAAGGCAGAATGTAGAAGGCAGAATGTAGAAGGCAGAATGTAGAAGGCAGAATGTAGAAGGCAGAATGTAGAAGGCAGAATGTAGAAGGCAGAATGTAGAAGGCAGAATGTAGAAGGCAGAAAGCAGAATGTAAAATTCTTAATTCTTAATTCTTAATTCTTAATTCTTAATTCTTAATTCTTAATTCTTAATTCTTAATTCTTAATTCTTAATTCTTAATTCTACATTCTTAATTCAAATGCTTTTTACCAAAAACAGTATTCCTGAGCTAGCACTGTTGATATTGCGAAAACGGTTGCGCTTCCGAGTTACAGGAGTATCCATGACTCCCCTGCTCAAACCAGGAGAGGAAATCTTAATTGATCCGAGAGCTTATCGGCACATTCCGCCCAAAGTTGGTGACATTGTTGTTGCTAGACACCCTTACCAAAACCACTTGCGATTGGTGAAACGGGTAACTTTGGTGCTCGAAGATGGACGTTGTTTCCTGAAAGGAGACAACCGATTAGAAAGTACCGATAGCCGCTCTTTTGGTTTAGTGGATTCTCAACAAATTATTGGTAAAGTAACCAGTCGTTTTTTTTAGTCATTTTCTTTAACATCCCAAAGCTATCCCTTGGAATGCCTTTTTGGTTTTACCCACGCCACTCGCCCAAGAATTAGCAAGCCAATCGCTGAAGCAGAACCGACGAACAGATGAAGCGCCTGCTGTCCGGTAACAATCAGGGCAATACCAAAACCAACAGTGATCACATTTGAGAATAATGGGAATAGAAAAACTCGCCAGTCCC
>NZ_JAAHHU010000363.1:0-4322 GCF_010672095.1 Moorena sp. SIO3I6
TATCTACATTGTTTGGATTCTGGTCATAATGCTTCCTTAAAGCTGCTTCGGCAGCTTCTTGGGATAACGCTTTTCGGTTAGCCTTGAGCCATTCCATAGCTTCAAGGCTAGCCTCTTCACGTTTTTTCAACTCACTTAGTGCTGTCTCTAGTCCCTTAATGAACTCCCCCGCACGCTCTGAGTCTCCTGTATCCTTGGCTTGGATTTGTTCTATAGATTCTAATACTAAGGATTCTTCTAGAGATAGTACATCTTCCTCTCTTAGACCTAAAGCTTGGATAATTGCCCTCGCATAACCCCAATCCACACGTTTTTGCTTGAAGAAGCGCTCAACTGTTTTCTTGCTGATCTGGGCTTTTTGTGCAAGGCCCTCATAAGTTAGGGGCTTACCTTCGTCATCTCTTTGACTGGCTCTAGCTTGCTCAAGACGCATTAGTCCTTCAGGACTGGCACTAACGCCACGGGGCTTGCGCTTTTTATTCATAGATAACAAATCCGTGTGATTATCGTTGTTGAGAAGGACAGAAAAGGACACTTATTGATCTCAAACTGCTGCTTGACTGACTTTTCTGGCTTAGTAGGTTGGGTGGAATATAGTCAAATCCAACGCTGGCAATGGTTTGGTTTGGTTTCACTACCGGGTGCATCTCATTAAAGCTGTTTGACCCGGTGGGTGGAACGGGCATCAGGCATGGAACAGGCATCACGGGTGAAATGGGCATCTTGCCCGTGTCATTTCCGGATGGACTGTCCTAACACTGGCTACCGAAAAAATGAGGGCGAGCCCGTCCGTAAGGCAGCCTACGCAAAATTTACAAAACTGAGATGCACCCTCGCTACCGATCTACCGCTCCAGGTAAAATCAAGGGTTTTAGGAGTAAAGTCAGTCAATCAGTCCAAAACTATCACTCAAGAGCTTAGAAAAGGACACTTATCTATCTTTGCTTTACTGTTGCTGAACTATTTTAGCGCTCAGCTTGCTCTTGGTGCAAGGCGCTCATAAGTTAGGGGCTTACCTTCGTCATCTGTTTCACTGGCTCTAGCTTGGTTAAGACGCCTTATTCCTTCAGAACTGGCTCTAATGCTACCAAGCTTGCCCTTTTGACAGATAATCAATCCGTGTGATTGTCCTTGTTCAGAAGGACAGAAAAGGACACTTATTGATCCGAAACTGTCACTCAAGAAGTTAGAAAAAGACACTTATTATCTGTCCTTTATCTGTCCTTTACTGGGCTTGATACACCCATCTGCAAAATCTAGGATGGTGTTATAAGCAATCAAGCATCAGGACAAAACCATGACCAACTTACTAAAGCAATTTACTAGCACTTTTAAGGCACAGAATAATACGCAACAGAATCGAGACAAAACTACTGTAGTCACAACCCCAACAACTGATAAAAACGGTGAGTCCCCAGTAGTAAGGCAATTTTCCATCAGGGGAATTGCCTTCCTGCTGATATCTGTATCTATAATATTTATCCTAGGACCTCACATGATTGCAAAATCTATGTTCAAAGGGCAATATATTAACAAGTTAGAGATCAGCGTCGAGGGAATCACGATAACAACTGAAATAGACACAAGAGAAAGTAGTGCAGCAAATGACAATACCGAAGAAGAAGAAACTGAGGAAACCAGCCAGCTAAATTCATCCCCTCGTTAAGTGGTTATGTAATAAGAATTGTGGGGGCGATCTGGCCTTGGGCAGCCCCTTTCAGCGATCGCCAAAGGCGATCGCTCCCTCCCCAGCTCCGATACAATAACCAGGATACTTAGAATTATTAGCATTAATAATGGCATATCAACACCATAGGCTATTATATACAGGACTTACCCATTGCTCCCATTATTCCCTGTTCCCATGATCCCCTCAACCGTAGAGGGTGAGCTAATCCAGATTTTGACCTGGTATTTTACCTTGTCTGATTAATGGTGAGTTAAAGCTTTCTGGGTAAACTACCTATGCTTAATGGGTTAGCTGACGGCTGACCACTGACCACTGACCGCTGACCTATAAATTACATATCATACCCAAACAAATTGGGATCAACATCCTTGAGATCCAAATCCCCTAACCCATACTCAGCCCAACGCCTATCTACCATCGCTGCTACATCCCCATCTGACTCCAACGTTGCGCCCCATTCATGTTCCGTTTCCGGTGGAATCTTAGTAGTAGCATCAATACCCATCCGTCCCCCTAAGCCAATCTTTTCACTAGCAAAATCCAAACTATCAAAGGGAGTATTAGGCAAAATAAAGACATCCCGCACCGGGTCAACTTTAGAACTAATCGCCCACACCACTTGACGGGGGTCGCGAATATTAATAGTCTCATCCACCACAATCACAAACTTGGTGTAGGTAAATTGAGGCAAAGCACTCCAAAAGGCCAAAGCAGCCCGTCGCGCTTGTCCTGGATAGGCTTTCTTAATGGAAATAATGGCCGCTTTGTAACTCAGAGCTTCCATGGGCAAGAAGAAATCCACAATTTCTGAGACTTGTTGCCGCAGGATCGGGGTATAAATCCGATTGAGTGCGATCGCCATCATTGCTTCTTCTTTCGGTGGACGCCCACTAAAGGTAGTTAAATAAATCGGATCCTTGCGGTGAGTCATACAGTGGAAGCGAATCAACGGAGAATCCTCTACTCCACCGTAATACCCCATGTGGTCACCAAACGGACCATCTGGCAACATTTCCCCTGGAGTAATGGTGCCTTCCAGGACAAACTCAGAATCCGCTGGCACTTCTAAATCTAAGGTTTTACATTTAGCTAGGTTAACCCCAGACCCACCATAGAGTCCAGCAAAGAGCCATTCGGACAGGTCAACCGGTATGGGAGTAGCAGCGGCCAGAATAATCAGGGGGTCAACACCGAGTGCGATCGCAATTTCTAATTTCTGTCCTCTCTCCACCGCCTTGCGCAAATGTCGTGCTCCACCCCTGACCGAGAGCCAATGCACAGTCATCGTAGTCTTAGACTGCAGTTGTAGCCGATAAACCCCCACATTAGGAATACCAGTCTCACAATCCTTGGTAATCACCAATCCTAAAGTGATAATCTTGCCAGCATCACCCGGATAAGGGCGAATCAGGGGTAATGTATTCAAATCCAAATCATTTTCCTGCACCACCACCTGCTGACAAGGAGGGAAAAAGTCTCGCCCTGGTTTAGCTTTCACCACATCAAACAAAATTTTGCCAAATTCCACCGCCTGGGAAATTTTCTTAGGTGGCTTTGGTTGTTGCAGCATCCCTAGCTTCTTGCCCAGAGTTTCCAAATCTTCCGGGGTTAACCGGTTCATCGCCCAGCAAACCCGTTCTTCTGTTCCCATTAAATTAATCGCAACCGGAAAGGATGACCCTTTTACATTCTCAAACAGCAAGCCAGGTCCACCCGCTTGTAGCATCCGGTTTGATATCTCAGCAATTTCCAAATCTGGGTCAACTAAAGCCTTAATCCGCCGCAATTGTCCCTTCTGTTCTAGCTCTTGGATAAATCCCCTTAGGTCTCTGGCCATGATTACAATTTGTAAAGCTGAGTTACTCTTACTATACCAGTTCACAATTGGCTGAGGGAGTTTAGTCTTGGGTTAATTGGGAGTAGGGAGTAGGGAGTAGGGAGCAGGGAGCAGGGAGTAGGGAACAGGGAACAGGGAACAGGGGAAAAATTCTGTATACCTGATTACTCAACAGAAGCGCTATAATAGCAAATTTAACCCCGTCAACAAACCAAGTGATCGGAAAATATTTCCGTTATCAAGGATTCTGACTCCTGGCTTCTGGCTCGAAGCTCCTTCAATCTACCAGCACTTGAGTTCTATGGAACTCGCATTTTTCCACTACCCACTGCTGATCCTTGAGGGATCCGTGTAGGAATTGTGGGAATTTTTGTTCCGTACTCCCTACTCCCTACTCCCTACTCCCTACTCCCTACTCTCTTTGCTATTTCACATATACTGGGTTCATAGATCTGCTTTTGTATTCTGCCCAAAATTACTCACCCTCTCTACCAGAAACCATTCGTGAATGACTCTGCCGCGATCAACGAAATTAGCCTTTACCTCTACCAAGCCATCCTTGAGCTTCAGCAGCAGCAGTCCGAATTACTCAAGGAAAAATACCGAAAAATCGCTTGGGATAAGCCCCGTCATCAATCTGCTTTCCTGGCCAATTTGAAATCAGAACTCAGCCAAGAGCAAGATTGGCCCCGACGAATTATCAAAGTCAGGAAATTACTGCAAGTTCTGTTCATTCCTAGTTATTTCAACTCCCCCAGCTTTAGAGAACTGACCCAAAAACTTCGTCACTCTATC
>NZ_JAAHHU010000364.1:0-4314 GCF_010672095.1 Moorena sp. SIO3I6
TTTTACTTCCAAAATCAGGGTCAAGAGGAAGTCTATATTGGCAGTGCGGACTGGATGCGTCGTAATTTGGATCGACGGGTAGAAGCAGTGACACCAGTGGAAGACCCAGAGATTACCAAAGATTTGGAAGAAATCCTGGCAATTATGTTAGCAGATAACCGGCAAGCTTGGGATTTACAGCCTGATGGCACCTATATCCAACGACAGCCAGCTCAAGGGGTTAAAGAAGAATCGGCTCATCAGATTTTGATGGACATGGCGTTGCAATCGTCAGGGATTGGATAGTGGGATAATTAAGAATGTAGAATTTAGAATTAAGAATTGAGAATTAAGAATTGAGAATTAATAATCTAGAATCTAGAATTATGCCTTCTGCCTTCTACATTCTACATTCTGCATTCTTAATTCTAAATTTTCAATCCAATCTTTTCCATAAATACTGTTGATGATGGCAAGGATGGTATAGTCCACCAGGGCTGATGTTCTTCTAGGGACTCCTGGTCATATTTACCAGTGGCAACTGCAATCACACGAGCACCAATGGCTTTGCCACAGTGAATGTCATGGGGAGTATCGCCAATCACGTAAGTTTTTTCCGATGGAATCACGCCATACTTTTCCGATGCGATCGCTAAAGCTTGTTGGGCAATATCAACTCTAGTTTCTGTTTTATCGGAAAATCCACCACCACTAAAGTAATCAGCCAAGCCATAATAGGTTAATTTTGCCTTTGCTCCTGCTTCGATATTTCCTGTGAGCAACATCGAAACCACATCAGTTCGATCGTGCAAAGCATCTAAAATTTCGATTACCCCCTCCAGGACATATCCTTCTCGGCGGGGCAAACTCTTAGGCAAGTAGTTAACGTAGCATGCCAGCAATTGATCCACCAATTTCGGTTCTGGGGACAAACCGTACTGCTTGAGAATATTAGCGGCAATTATTCGGTCTGTCATTCCTGCAGTTTCTATATTTGTCAGTGAAACCGTTTCACCAATTACTTCACTGGCAGCCTCTTCTAGGGCAAATATCCCGGCTCGTTTTGTGGTTAATAAAGTGCCGTCAATGTCCCAAAATAAAACGGTAGTCATTACAATTCTATGGTACTATAACTTGAGGCAATAGTTGTTAGTTAATTGCCGTTATTATTATAACATTTATTAATTAGTTTAGGTACATTCTTGATTTTAGGGAGCAGGGAGTAGGGAGTAGGGAGTAGGGAAGTCAGAAGTGGTATAGCGCTACGCGCAAGTTAGAAGTCAGAAGTCAGAAGTCAGAAGTCAGAAGTAAGCTAGGACTAGGTTTCGGAGTTTACAAATGTCCTAATCTTAATGGGTAGTGCTATAAAAAGATTTGTGTACCTTATAGGTATAACTCTTAATAAACAACGCTATACTTTATACTTCCTAGGTCATCCTTGAAATCCTATATAATTTATAATTATATCATGAAAACTAATCCTAATTTAGGAGAACATCAAAAACTACTCGGATATCTTGATACTGTTCCCTATTCCCTATTCCCTGTTCCCTTTTTATCTGAATCTTACGCAATTTAAATAACAAGGCTACATCATACTTTTATGAATCTCAAATGCTAAACTTTCAGCATCTAGCCGATGAGCACGAAGCACTTCCTGATTTTGACCGCATTTCGGAATATCAAATACTCCAAATTGCCTTACCTGTAATTGTCCAGACAATCCTAATTCTGCCAACCCACTTACAATCCGATCCCCCTGTCCTCCTATTACATAATGGTTATCTAGGGTAAACACCCAGGAGTAACCCTGAAGGATTTGCTCCAACCAGTCTAAATCCACAAAATTTAGCCAAGGTAAATTCACCACTTTTAAGGTTATACCGTGATTCTGAGCCAATAACTGGGCAGCTTGATAGGCTTGTGGCAGCAGCACGGGACCGTAACCAAATAAAATAGCGTCTTGCCCCTCAGTTAAGGCAATCCCCTGACCCAACTCCAACTGATAATCCTCTGGCAATTGATAGGGAATCTGACAGGGTATCGAGACTAGCCTTATATAGCAACTACTGATAGTTCGATGCAAACAGTAGTCTAGAGCTAGGGATACTTCTGCTTCATTAGCTGGTTCAATCATCACCATATTCGGTATTGCTCCTAGGGCAGAAATATCCCTTACCGATTGGTGAGAATGACCAGGACCACCAGGTAGCAACCCAGCTAGGGAGCCAACATAAATAATCTTAGTCCGTTCGGTAGCATTATTATAGATTTGCTCATTGGGTCTGGTGGATAGGAAACAAGCAAAGGAATGCACAATGGGCAGTAAGCCTTTCAGTGCCATCCC
Source organism: Moorena sp. SIO3I6 (assembly GCF_010672095.1). Lineage (NCBI taxonomy): Bacteria > Bacillati > Cyanobacteriota > Cyanophyceae > Coleofasciculales > Coleofasciculaceae > Moorena > Moorena sp. SIO3I6. Next base: position 2,327 of record NZ_JAAHHU010000364.1, read on the forward strand.
CCCGGCCTGGGATACCATATCTTGTTCGGCAATGCCACACTCAAAGAACCGTTTCGGGAATTTGTCTTTAAAGGGAATCAACCCACAATCGAGCATTAAATCCGCATCGAGTACCACCAGGTCTTGATTCCGTTCTGCTTGGGCAACCAAAGCTTTGGAATAGGCACTAACCAGTCGTTGCGCTCCATCAACTACAGCAGGTTTGGCATAGGATAGCATCTCTACCCCTACGGGGGATGCTCCAATTTGTTCCAACTGGGTATTGGCAGCAGCAATTAGTTCTGCCACTCCCTTAGTGTAGGCTTGATCATCCGGTGCGCCACTATGGAAGCGATATAAGTTGTCTTCTGGGTTGTCTTCTGGTTTGATGGCCGTATGTTCCATAAAGGAGATTCCTTTTCCCTTAATGGTGTCAGCAATCAGGATTTTGGGCCCTTTTGTGACTGCTTTCAATTTTGCGATCGCATTCCCTAAAGCCTTGACATTATTGCCATCACAGCGGTCCACATACCAGCCATAGGCCGCAAACTTCCGTTCCAAGTCCCCTAAGTCACTCACTTGGGACACCCAAGTATCGGACTGGATTTTATTATGATCCACAATCACAGTCATCTCATGGAGTCCCAGATTTGCTGCTGGTTGGAGAGACTCCCAAAACTGACCCTCCTGCAACTCCCCATCCCCAGTTAAGAGATAAACATTTCCCTCTCGACCCATCAGGCGATTTGCTAGGATCATCCCCTTAGCCTTAGAAACCCCCATTCCCAAGGAACCGGTATTGGTTTCCAAGAACGGAATAGAAATATCTGGATGACCAGGAAGTCCATCTAGCCGCCTCAAGCTATGGATACGCTCAAACTCCAGCAAACCATGGCCAATCAAAACCGAGTACAAACCTGGTACATCGTGACCTTTAGAGGAAAAATAAATATCCCGTGGTTGATTAGAGTTAGTTTTCCTAACCCGTAATTCATTTAAAAACAGCCAACAAACAATATCTAAACTACTAAAACTACTACCAATATGCCCTGAACCCGCCTGTTTTATCATATATAAGGTATTGATTCGACAGTAGGTAGCAAAAAGCTCAGTATGAGTTTCGGGAGTAATGTCTAAATCCTTGAGGCGTTCAAACTCCCGAAACGGGACTAGAGATAGATTTGTCATTGGTTATTGGTTATTGATGATTGGGGTTGTTGGTTATTGGTCAGGTTTTGGGTTTTAGGGAGCAGGGAGTAGGGAGTAGGGAGCAGGGAATAGGTAACAGGCAAAAAATCCTGTGTACCTGATAGTTATGAAAAACGCTGTATACTATTATATTAATTTTCAATGGATAACATTACAGCTTAATCTTTACCTTGGTTACTTGCTGATTTTATTATCCGCCATTTTTAACGTTAATTTTTAAAGTTAATCCAAAATAATTATAATCATTATTTAGCTATTATTTTTATTAATTCAAACTCCTAATTAAACTACTATAACTAATAGTATAGCGTTTCTGATAGTAATGAAGTACACAGTATTTTTACCCTGTTCCCTACTCCCTACTCCCTACTCCCTACTCCCTACCAAATTGAAAAAACTAAATTGGTTTCTGGGAGACCAGAGGTAAGTGAGCTTCTCCCTGTTCTATTAAATATTCCAGATACCACCAATCTTTCAAGTCATTAATATCCAATCCCTCATGATCATGGGTAATAAATGGCATAATCACCTTTCCAGCAATTGTATACTCTTCCAGCACTACTCTTGACCAAGCAATTTCCAAGCTAGCATTTTGCACATAGACCTCTGGCAACGCCTGATAGGGAGTACTATGCCAGGGGGTATGGGGGGTTGAAGGTTCAAGGTTGAAGGTTGAAGGTTGGGGGGTTGTTCGCGTAGTGTGGCCTTTTGGCCAAGGTTGGAGGTTGGGGGGTTGGGGGGTGGGGGGGTTGGGGGGTTGGAGGGTATGGTTAACCTGAGAATTGCCTAATGTAAGGGTG
>NZ_JAAHHU010000365.1:0-4304 GCF_010672095.1 Moorena sp. SIO3I6
TATTATACCAGATCTTGTTTATATTTAGAATGAAATAGCCCTGATTTCCCCTGTAACGCTGAAGGGAATACAGTGTATGTCTACGATCCAGAAGATCACGACAAACTGCTAACAACCTTTGAATTCCCCCGTCAACGGGGAGGAAAACGTCTTTGTATTGCGGATTTCTATGCCACTAAAGAATCAGGTCAAATCGATGTCTTCCCCATGCAAATTGTAACAGCAGGTGAAATAGGAACCACCCATGCACAGAAGCTATTTGAAGCGGATAATTATCTTGACTACCACTATTATCATGGTGTGGCGATGCAGATGGCAGACGCCATAGCGGACTGGTTGCACGCTAGAATCCGTAAGGAGTTAGGATTTGGGTCAGAAGAGCCTGATACTATAACCGATATAATGCGCCAACGCTATCGAGGATCTCGTTATAGTTTCGGTTATCCTGCTTGTCCTAATATGGCAGATCAATTCAAACAAATGGATTTACTTGATACCTCTCGCATTGATGTGTACATGAATGAAAGTGAGCATCTACTTCCTGAACAGTCTACCACAGCATTCGTTGCTCATCATCCTGTAGCAAAATACTTTAATACTTAGTTGATTAGATAAATAAGTTGATGATGGTGGGTTAATTACAACCTTTTTTTGTCTCACCTGTAGACGTAAAGTTGGTAGATAAATTTTCGACAATAAATAATATATAGCGGTTTTCATTTGAATGGAATACCAATTCATGTGATAAAATTCTGGCGCACAGGGATTTCCATTTTACTCATCTTGTATTGAGTTAAAGTGAAAACCGCTATAGCATCAAAAATGATAATTTACAAAGACTTAATTTGTGTATGCAAAATTTGCTAAGCTTACCTAAACTATTCAAATTACAAGCACAAAAAACGCCAGATAAAATTGCGATTGTAGATGGAAAAAATTCAATTACCTATCAAAAATTAGATCGGTTGACAGATAACTTAGCGGGTTACCTTCAAAAACAAGGAGTAACTTCAAATCAACCCGTTGGAGTTTTACTGGAAAAATCCCAAGACTTTATTATTGCTTGTCTAGCTATTATGAAAGCTGGGGGAGTATTTATGCCCCTAGAATTAAAGTATCCTGATGCTTTGCTTGCCAAAATGCTAGCAGATGCTAAACCTAGTTTAATTATTACCAAAAGTACATATACAAAAAAAGTAAGCAGTAAAATTGATATAAAAAAATTACTTATAGATAGGGAAACTAATTGGAAATTACCCGCCACATTAGATTTAGAACTACCGTCAATAGCTCCTGAAAATATCGCTAATATAATATACTCATCGGGAAGTACAGGAGAACCAAAAGGCATAATATTAACCCATAAAGCGATTATTACTGGGGAATTAAGGCGAGAGCAAGTAAGTCCCAGTAAATCAGGATATCCTATAACCTATTTATTATTTCCATGGGAAATATATAGACCTTGGATGAAAGGTGCAACTCTATATATTGTTCCTGATGAAATAATTTACGATCATGAGCGATTTTTAGATTTCATATTTCAAAATAAAATAAATGAAATCACCATATCTCCTTCCTTAATACAAAGTATTTTGAATACAGTTAAAATCGAAACTATTACTGCCAAAATATCAGGATTGGAAGTTGTTTGGGTAACCGGAGAAGCACTAACACAACAACTAAAATATCAATTGATAGATAGACTACCATCTGCTCGCTTACTTAATTATTATGGAATAAATGAATGTTTTACCGTTGCTATTGATAACCTGCGATAAAGTGAAGATTTACCATCAGGATTCTGTGCTGTCGGCACTCCTTTTGAGGAGGATGAAATAATTTTATTAGATGAGAATGGGCAGCAAGTTACTCCAGGAAACGAAGGGGAAATGTATATCCGTAGTCCCTGTATGTTTCGAGAATATTTGAATAAACCCAAGCTGACTGCTGATAGTTTTGTTGACATTAACGGTTATCGCTTTTTTAGAACAGGAGATTTAGCAGCTATTTTACCCAACGGCAAACTAGAAATTAGGGGTCGTTGTAATTATATGGTCAATCTGCGGGGATATAATGTATCCTTAGCTGGGATTGAAAACACCTTATTAGAACATCCGGAAATAAAAAGCTGTGTAGTTATTATTCAAGGAAAAGAAGAAGCAGAAAAGAAACTGATAGCCTATTTCGTACCTCAGAAACAAAGCACTGAACCCCAGCAGATTAGGGAGCTAAAATTAAGGTTACGTCATCATTTACAAGACCATTTACTTGCTCACATGATTCCATCGGTGTTTGTGGTAATCGATAAAATTCCCATGACACCGATGGGTAAGTTGGATCGTCGCCAACTCCCAAGTATAGACCATTCTCGCCCAGAATTGGCAGTACCTTTAGTCAAATCCCAATCGGATACACAGAAAGGTATTGCTCAGATTTGGCAAGAAGTACTTCAGTTAGAAGAAGTAGGAATTAATGATAATTTCTTCGATTTAGGTGGTAATTCTTTACTGCTGATCAGGGTTCACAAAAACCTGAGCAAAATCTTGGCAATACATCTACCTGTAACAACACTGTTTGAACACCCAACCATCGCTACTCTGGCTCAATATTTGGAACAAGAACAGGTAGGAAAAACAGCGGTTAAGCGCTACGAAAAAAGAAATAAATCCATCCAGCATGGCTCTGATATAGCCATAGTTGGTATGTCTTGTCGGTTTCCTGGGGCAAACAATACCGATGCTTTCTGGAACAATTTACGAGATGGAGTCGAATCAATTTCCTTCTTTAGCGATCGCGAAATTGAGCTAGAAGATCCCAACTGGATCGAACACCCCAATTATGTGAAAGCTAGTCCTATCTTGCCAGATATTGACCTATTTGATGCTGAGTTCTTCGGCTACAGCGATAAAGAAGCTGAACTAATGGACCCCCAACATCGGCTTTTCCTGGAATGTGCTTGGGAAGCACTGGAAATTGCTGGTTATAATCCTGGAAATTATCCAGGTTCGGTGGGAGTTTATGGGGGTTCGAGTCCCAGTACCTACCTAATTAACAATATATCTCATAGCTTAGGCTCTTCTCAGACAAGTCCTTTGCTTACCCATTGTCTATTTAGGGGGACTAAAGATGTGCATACCGACCTAGGCAATGGGGGAGATTACTTACCCATGCGGGTCTCCTACAAATTGAACCTAAAAGGGCCTAGTGTTAATGTTCAAACTGCTTGTTCCACCTCACTAGTTGCGGTTCACTTAGCTTGTCAGAGTTTACGCAGTGGTGAATCTGACTTAGCACTAGCTGGGGGGGTTTCGATCTTCGTTCCTCAAAAGACTGGTTATTTATACCAAGAAGGCATGATGTTGTCTCCCGATGGTCACTGTCGTGCTTTTGATGCTGAAGGTCAAGGAACTTTATTTGGTAGTGGAGTTGGCATAGTTGTCTTGAAGCGATTAGAGGAAGCGATCGCTGATGGAGACCATGTATATGCCACGATCAAAGGGTCAGCAATTAATAATGATGGGGCGGTTAAAGTTAGCTACACAGCTCCTAGCATAGAAGGACAGATAGCAGCCATTTCCGAAGCACTGGCTATGGCTAACATAGATCCTAGGACGGTGAGTTATGTCGAAACCCATGGAACTGGGACACCCCTGGGAGATCCAATTGAGATTGCAGCACTGACAAAAGCGTTTCGACAAAGTACGAACAGCCAGGACAATAATTTTTGCGCGATTGGATCGGTGAAAACTAATATCGGGCATCTCGATGTCACCGCAGGGATAGCAGGTCTAATTAAAACAGTGCTGGCACTCCACAATAAAGCCATTCCGCCAAGCTTGCACTTTAAAGAACCCAATCCCAACATAGATTTCCCCAATAGTCCGTTTTACGTTAATACAGCCCTCACCCCATGGGAACCAAAGGTCACCCCTCTCCGTGCTGGAGTCAGTTCCTTTGGTATGGGTGGAACCAATGCTCATGTTGTTCTAGAGGAAGCCCCGAAACAAGTTGAAAGGCGATCCCCCCTAACCCCCCTTAATCAAGGGGGCAACAGCGAAGCCTCCCATGGCTTCCCCCTTGCTAAGGGGGGCATAAGCGAAGCCTCCCATGGCTTCCCCCTCCTTAATAAGGGGGGCAACAGCGAAGCCTCCCATGGCTTCCCCCTCCTTAATAAGCTATCCATTAGGCAAAAGTAGTCGAAACAGTGATAGAGACTAGGATTTAGGCAAGGATTGGGAGAGGAGTGGTGAGAGCCATTATTAAACTAACAGGGATTTCCCAAGACTGCGGTCGCAAAATCA
>NZ_JAAHHU010000366.1:0-4297 GCF_010672095.1 Moorena sp. SIO3I6
GAAAAAAGGCTTGAAAGCCTTGTCGGGTATGCCTTCTGCCTTCATGCAGCCAGCCCTATTTATTTCCTATTCATAATTCCTAAAATTTGTCAAGTTTTTTGTAAAGAAATATGTTTATAAAGCATAGGTCTTTAGACGCGGGGATTCTTAGTTCAACGAGCTGCCTTAAACCGCTATATCTTAATCATTGACGCCGCCAAAAATTAAGCAGTACCTGAACCAAAAACCCGTCAAGACTAAGAGTTCAGTTCAGTTTATAGCAGACCCAGCGGGCAATTCTCCCTAAGCGCTTGGCTACTTATTAGGAGTGCCTTAAGAAGTCCGTTTCCTCCCTTTTCGCCTGGTTTCGGTGTGCCGGAGACCAAACCTGATCAGAGGGTCGCCTTAATAAAAAAGTTTTAACCCTTTTATGCATAGCCTGTAACCCTTAAAGGCGACCCTCTGATTACGGTAACTTCTAACCCCACCGTACCGTGTTTTTTATCAAAATGTGCAATGCTCGGGTTCACACACCAACGGTTAATTGATGATTGGGTTTTTAAAGAGGACTTTCCCAGAGACGAAACCTTAGTAGAGGGTCGCCTTACTACAAAACCTTTTCCCTATGCTGCATAACCTGCCGACTATAAAGGCGACCCTCTACTTACGGTAACTTCAAGCCCTCCGGGCATTACTACTTTTAGGTCATGCAGTGACGGGTCTGGGACCCGGTTGCGTCAAGGCCAAAGGCCACGCGGGGCGCGTTCGGTTTTTCAGCCTGTACCCTATACTTTAATGGTACTATAGCGCTATACAACTGTCAACACTTTTAGGTTCGAGATTCTTTACGGGCGGCTTTAGCCGCTATTCGCTTTCATCCCGGAGACGAAACCTGATCAGAGGGTCGCCTTACTACAAAGTTTTAAACCTTTTATGCATAGCCCACTCACCCATAAAGGCGACCCTCTGATTGGGGTAACTTCTGACCCGCTCGCTTTGTGACGGGGTTTTCAGCGTTTAGATGCTGATAAAATTTGTGGACTTGGTTTGTGTAGCCCAAGACTAAATGCCCCCTTAGGCCATTAGCCAAAAGGGGGAAAGCCTGACTTGACCTTTTTGGCAACGTCAGTCCTGATGACGGCAACCTTGTATATTGGAGTATCGCTAAGATATACTTAGATCTACTTGATCATTAGCCCGTAGACCATGACCTGTCAAAATCTCATAGCCAAACAGATAAACACAGACAGTGGTCAGAACTATTTGCGTCTATCTGTTTTTGGGACAACTCAAAATCTATTTAGACAATCTGGTACTCATTGCGCCAGGTTTCAAGACTCTTCCTACCCAAGCAGATGAATAGGCCATGGGTTATGCTCGAGGAGATTCACTTTGAGACCTTTGAGACCATCCCTTAACCTGGTTGACCTCGGATGCCGACTCAGTTGGCACACGAGTAGCCAAGGCATTTTTAATGGGATTAGCAAAGTACCTTGGAGAACTTTGAACACGCTGGGCTAGTGTTAACAGCACATAGATGGTGATTAAGTAGCCAGTAGCTAGCAGGGGGATCATTAACGACATATCAATGTATAACATAAGAGTGAACAAGAGACAGATAGATGCAACGTTCTATAGAAATCTGCTGCAAAGCCATCCTAAAACCCTATAGTTCTAGGATATGGTTGCGGATAAAAGGTATGGGATACAGGTGTTTAATTCAGTTGACCGTAACCACCCTCGCCTAGCTAACTCCTGATCTTAAGGTGAGAATCATCTCAACTCAGGCTCCCGATTAGGCAACTTTTGGTGGTTATGTCCGGTTGACAAGTTTACTCAGTATCTATACTGAGATATAGACGGGATAGAAAGGCTTGTCTTGCCTAAGCCAACTTCTGTGCTATGGTGGGATCACCGAATTTAACTCTCCCCTTACCACATTTGGAATTCAGTATGTTAAATCTTTCAAACCCTCAATTATCAGGATAGCACAAAAATCCTGGGTAGCCATGCCGAGATCGCTACAGACTTAACAAGTCTATACAATTCCTCAGATTTCCTTCCAGTTCTGCCATAAACTCAACAAAATTTTCCTATCGGGTACGGTTAGCTTAGAATTAAGAAAGAAATATGTAAACTTTCGTAACTAACTTCTGAGTCGGCTGATCCATGACCTCAGTGACCTCCCTTTTTGCTTCCGTAGAAGCAGATCTGTATCTATTGAGTGAAAACTTAAAAAACCTGATTGGTGCCAGTCACCCAATCTTATACGCTGCAGCTGAACACTTATTCGGAGCTGGGGGAAAGCGGTTACGACCAGCCATTGTATTGTTGGTCTCACGGGCAACGATAACCAACTGCAAGATTACCCCACGTCATCGACGTCTAGCAGAAATTACTGAGATGATTCACACCGCTTCTCTGGTCCATGATGACGTGATAGATGAGTCAGAGGTACGCCGCACCGTACCCACTGTTAATAGCTTGTTCAATAACCGAATCGCTGTGCTAGCTGGTGACTTTCTGTTTGGTCAATCGGCTTGGTATCTGGCTAATCTCGATAACTTAGAGGTAGTTAAGCTGCTCTCTGAAGTGATTAAAGATATGGCAGAGGGAGAAATCCAACAAGGACTGAGTCGATTTGACACCACGACAACTATAGAAGGCTACTTGGCAAAGACTTATAACAAAACAGCTTCACTGATGGCTAATAGTGCTAAAGCAGCAGGATGCCTAAGTGGTGTTTCAGATCAGGTAGCCGACAATTTATATCACTATGGACGTAATTTGGGGTTGGCGTTTCAGATTGTAGATGATATTCTAGACTTTACAGCTTCCACAGATGTGTTAGGTAAGCCCGCAGGGTCAGATTTAGTTAGTGGAAACCTCACAGCACCAGTTTTATTTGCCCTCGAAGAAAAACCCTACCTAGAGGTGCTCATAGAGCGAGAGTTTGCCCAGCCGGAGGATAAAGAACAAGCCTTGGCACTGGTCAGGGATAGTAAAGGAATTAAGCGATCGCGGGAAATGGCTGCCAAATATGCTAAGGCAGCAGTTAAGAATATATCAGTGTTGAAACCCTCAGAATCGAAGCAAGCTCTGATTGATCTGAGCGACTATGTCTTGAGTCGCTTATACTAGAACCTTGGGTATACTAGAACCTTGGGGATTGTACTCTAAGCATGGCTTGGCATAGGTAATCGGTAATGGATAATCGGTAATGGCTCAGGAGTAATGACAATTACCAATTATCTTTTTCCTGAATACTAATGCTGAAAATACTGATGCTGTGTAGGTACGCACTTTTAGTGCTGAAGTCCAGATAAACCTGATTTATGCAATCAGTAACAATCACTAAGATAGCGCACGATCGCACTGGTGTTCCCCCGATTACACTACCACTGGCTCCACCTTATAGGCAATACCGTCCCCCTGTGTAGCTTTTGCGAACGCGCCCCGCGTGGCCATTCGCGCAGCGTGGCCCAAAGGCCAAGGCCAATCCCATGGCATTACAGTTGCGAACGCGCCCCGCGTGGCCATTCGCGCAGCGTGGCCCAAAGGCCAAGGCCAATCCCATGATGGTTGATTGATAGTCAACTTAACCTTGACTTGATAACTCGGCACCATTACTGGATGCAAGATTGGCTTGTTTCACCTCATCTATCGCTTTTCGTCGTGCTTCGATAATTTGACCGATTTCACGGGCGAGACTTGGTGTGCTTTCTATCATCTGATTAACCAGATCTGAATAAAGCGCAATAGTTTGTAAATCTTCCACAACGGTAACGGATACGGAGCTTGGTTTGCCGCTAAACAGTGCCATTTCCCCAAAAAACTCACCACTTGACAGAGTCATCATCTCCTGTTGTTCACCATAACTATCTTTGACGGTGATTACAGCTTTCCCAGCAATAATAATGTACAAAGCATGACCAGGATCCCCTTGACGAATCACTGTTTCTCCCACACCGAAATGTTGTAGGACTGCTCCTTTCGAGAAATTCTCCAAGTTCTTTTGCTGTTTAGCTACAGGAACAAAGACAGGTATTGACTTCAGGCTCTCGGTAAACTTCGTCAAAGTGCTATCTGCCTGATTAGGTTCACTATCGAGTTTACGGAGTCTATAGATCGGAATGGTAGGTCCAAGATTGTTGCGTTGGGCTGCATACCAGATACGGGTCATCAACTGTTCACGGATTTTGGGGGCATCCTGATAGTCTTCGATACAAAACCTAACCTCATAGTTACCGCGATAGTCGTTATATTCCATGGTGCGGATCTCTGGGGAAGGATCACTCAATATCCCTTCTGTGGCCAG
>NZ_JAAHHU010000367.1:0-4296 GCF_010672095.1 Moorena sp. SIO3I6
TCAAGCTTTTACCTTTCCAACCCCGAGAGAAGTTACCAGAAATGTTGGCAGCAGCAGATATAGGTTTAGTTGTGCAAAAGCGTAACGTTGTTTCCTTTAATATGCCCTCAAAAATTCAAGTGCTATTGGCTTGCGGACGACCCATCATTGCTTCTGTGCCTTTGAATGGAACTGCAGCGCGAGTTGTTCGACAAAGTGGTGGCGGTGTAGTGGTACCACCACAAAAGCCCCAGGTTTTAGCATCTGCAATTGTCGAATTGTATGAAAATCCTGAGCAGGGGGTATCTCTAGGTAAACAAGGTAGAAAATTTGCTCTGAAGCACTTCGCCTATCAAAACGCTCTCAACCGCTATGAAGCACTATTAACTCAAATTACTAAGAAGCCTAACCATAATTCACTGATTGAATTACAGCAGTTTTCAGATTTATAACCTAGGTGAGACCAGATACATCAAATCAGATCCTGTCCCGTGGTACGTGGTAATTTTTACCGATACTACCGGACTGGATATCATAACCCAATTTAGAACTTCCATATATTTAGATGTTTTCCCCTTTGCCTTTTCCACCTAAGCCTTTTGACTTATTTCGTGCTGCTTCCAAGAGTAAACGTTGCTCAGCACGGGTAATTGCCTGGTAAGTCGCTTCAACATCTTTAACATCAACAGAAATCGAAGTAATTCCCCACTGCACCAACAGATCAATCAGTTCCGGATCTTGAACCGTAGCTTGACCACAAATTGAGCAAGGAATACCAGCTTCTTTTGCCATTTCGATTAGTTGCTGAATTGCTTGCTTGACCACTGGATGGCACCCTCCCACCAGTGTTTCCAACTGCCTTTGCTCCCGATCAGCTCCTAGTAAAAGTTGCGTCAAATCATTAGTACCAATAGAAATTCCTTGAACACCTGCCTTAACATAGTCTGGTAGCAGAAACAACACAGATGGCACTTCTGCCATAATCCAAAGTTGAAAATCAGGATTATCAGTAAGTCCTACCTGTTCTACCCGACGGCGGCAAAAGGTAAACTCTTCCACAGTACGTACAAAGGGCAAAATCAGCCGTAAATTCCTGCAGCCGTAAGCATAAACCTCCTGTAAAGCTGCCAGTTCCAGATCAAAGCTAGCTGGGTCACTCAGATAGCGACGAGTGCCACGTAGGCCAAGCATCGGGTTAACTTCCGCTTCCGTTACCAAGTGATCCCCACTCAGGGATGGAAATTCATGGGAGCGCCAATCCGTGGAGCGATAAAATACAGGACGTGGTGCCAAGGTAACCGTAAATTGAACAATTAACTGAGCCAAGCGTTCTACTAACTCACGCTCATGGCCTTGTCTGTGCCACTGACTGGGGTGCAGATTATTCAAAATCTCTAACATCATCAGTTCTGAACGCAATAACCCCACTCCATCCACTGGCAAACCCACAATTTTTTCTAGGGAGTCCGGCTGGCTAAGATTAACCAATAATTGAGTAGCAATGGGGAAAGTATTTTGAAAGTTAGAAGCTTGAAAGTTGACTTTTGCTTTCCTTTTTCTTAATCCTGAGCCATGCAACTTTTCAACCGGAAACCCTTGCTTAGTTCCTAGCCGATAAACTTCCCCCTGTCCCCCATCCACGAGTATAGACTCGCCAGTTTCTAAAATTTGGGTAATACCAGCCGCACCCACAACACAGGGAATACCAAGTTCTCTAGCAATAATCCCAGCATGACTAGTTATCCCTCCTTGTTCAGTAATAATAGCGGCTACGTGCTTGAGCCCAGGTAGCCAGTCAGGAGAAACACTTTGGGCAACCAAAATTCTACCAGAGAGGATTGCTGAGACGTTTTTGCCCTCACCCGATATCACATGAGCAGTTGCTGTAACTCTTCCTGGTGCTGCGGGTAATCCTCTCACAAGCATAGGCGTCATGGATGGGTTGACAGTGTGTTCACTAGAGTTGCTCTTAATGGAGTCCGATGAGGCTTCAGCCACATTGGGTCGGCTACCCACTTGTAGAGAGGTAAACAGCTTGCCGTAGGAGGTAGTAGAACCCACAGAGAGTTTGGAAGCATGATGTGACGGTTCAACCCTCAACTGGCTAGCATCCCACTTTTGCCCAGTTTCAGGACTAAATTTCGTAATTTGTAACTGTGGTTCTGAGTTTTCTGAGGTTTGCCATAGTGTCCACTCTAGGGAAAAGCTAGGACTAATATCAGCAACTAGACGCTGACTGATATTAATTAGCTGTTGGAGGTATTTGTCCTTTAGGGTGTACTGTTTTTGTTGCTCCTCACTGAGTAGATAGGCTTGCACAGTGTTCTGGGTTAGTGATAATGAGTCCGGTTCCAGACACAAGCCATAGGCACGGGTTTTACGACCCAGTCGTGAGGCTAGCACAATACCAGTTTCGATCTCAATTTGGTAATAGTCTGGCACTACTTCCCCCTTCGCCCATGCAGTACCTAACCCCCACGTGGCTTGGATGTAACCCTCAGCTTGGTTAATCTGGAGTGTACCAGAAGCGATCGCATCCCACATTGGTTGTATCAAGACTGCCAAATTAAGCTGCTGGAGACCAATACTATGCCGTTGCCAGTAAAATTGACTTCTGGCGCGAAATAGTTCTGCCCAAACCTGTTTTAAAGACAGTTCCATTGCTAGTGGTTGCCTAGGGCAAATATAGGATCCCAAAATTTTATCTGGTAAGGTTGAAAAAATCTGGGGTTGCTCTAATCTTCCCACTTCAGTTTTCCCAGTGTCCTCCTCAATTCCCGACCCTGGTGATGTCATGGATAAGGAAGGGTGAAAAATTGTTGCTGGGGCGAGTGTAGTTTCTGCTATCTCGGATAGGGTTGATGCCAACACCGAAGCTAAAGTCGCCCCTTGAATTTTGTGACGAATTTGCTGAGCCACTTGCTGTAGCTGGCGAGGATTGTCTACATCTACGTAAAGATAAGAAGAAGGTAAATCAGCTAACAGGGGTTCAGACTCACCTAAAATTGCGATAAATTCCCACAATGCCTTTGCACTCACCACAAAGCCAGGTACAACCGGATAATCCCGTTGCAACAGCTGACTTAAGTTCAAGGCTTCATTGCCCACGAAGGGATACTCTGAAGGTTGAATCAGATCAAGAGAGTAAAGATTATCCACAAATCGCCGCCTAATCCTGTTATTGCTCCGGGATTTTGGCATCATATCTCGAAGGCATAATATCTCTTACCATTAATCACGTCGTATTCACCTAAATCGTTAATTAAAAATTGACTCTCAACCAAGAATGATAAGTAGTCAACTGGACATGATATTATTAATCCTTCCTGTGCTTTGCATCACGCTCTTAGAGACAGAAAACGGTAGAAATACTGAGGGATTCTCATGGTCAGTCTTGGCATCTTTATAAATATAATGCCAGATAAATCCCCAAAATCATGTTACAGGGAATTCAGACTCTTAAAAAGGGTCTATTAAGTCTCTTTCTGAAATCGAACTGTCCCCTATGTGAGCGCCCTGCCACTGATGAATTGTGTGATTATTGCGAGCAGCAGTTACTCCGCTGCCAACTTGACAAAAATCAATTTTTATGTAATCAAAATCTCCCAGTGTTTGTCTGGGGCAATTACGGTGGTCCATTAAAACGAGTACTCGCTGCCCTGAAATATGAAAACCAACCCCAGCTAGCACATCCCTTGGGCCATTGGCTGGGTAAAGCTTGGTTAAAATCCTCTGCCACCCGTAGCCACAACCAAAAATTAATAGTAGTTCCCATTCCTATGCACCCTACAAAACAGCGACAAAGAGGTTACAACCAGGCAGAGCTGATTGCCCAAAGTTTTTGTGAATTCACTGGTTACAAACAAGCACCACTGGGTTTAGAAAGAGTCCGGGCAACTCAACCTCAGTTTGGTTTATCTGTCCAAGAGCGAGCGCAAAACCTAGCAGATGCCTTTATTATTGGTAAACACTTTCTCAGACATCATAGCACCTCACCCGTACTAATCCTAGATGATATCTACACCAGCGGAGCTACAGTCAAATCAGCCACCCAAACCCTGAGGAAGCATGGAATAAGCGTATATGGGTCAGTTGCGATCGCAACCAGCGCGACTATCGGTAAAGTAATGACAAAACGTGGGTCAGTTGATGATGGGGTGATAGGGTAATGGAAATCTATAGATTTTCTGGGCTTTGTTGCATGAATGATGAAGGGGTCAAAATGCTCCCCCTCTCAGGAGCAGTTTTAAGCATTATGGGCATAGCTATCAGGCATACCCAAATGGGTCATAGGATTGAGGGCAGCACAAGCAAGTA
>NZ_JAAHHU010000368.1:0-4245 GCF_010672095.1 Moorena sp. SIO3I6
TGAAACGAGGAGTAGTTGTCCATGGTGGACACCGACACCATCTCAAGGTAATCAATACTATCCGTCGCTGCGGTAGTATTGCCCAAGCTGTAGAACAGGGTGTATTAACTAAAGGGGTGATGTATGAGTGCGTCCGCAATCACGTACCATTTGTCCTAGCCGGTTCCATCCGAGATGATGGTCCTCTGCCAGATACCCAGATGGATTTGATTAAAGCACAACAAGAGTATGCCAAGTTATTGGAAGGGACAGATATGATCTTGATGCTGTCTACTATGCTCCATTCTATTGGCGTCGGGAATATGACTCCAGCCGGAGTGAAGATGGTCTGTGTGGATATTAACCCCGCCGTAGTGACAAAATTAAGCGATCGCGGTTCAGTAGAATCTGTTGGTGTTGTCACTGATGTCGGTTTATTCCTTAGCTTGTTAGTGCAACAGTTAGATAAGTTAACCAGTCCTTATCTAGTCAAGTAATTAGTTTAACTGTTTAAGGTTAAAGGTTATTGGGTTCAAGGTTGAAGGTTATTGGGTTGAAGGTTATAGCAGTCGAAGTAAAGCTTAAGACATATTTCTGCTCCAAAGCTTCCGATTCCCGATTCCCGATTCCCGATTCCCGATTCCCGATTGCCTGTTACCTTTGCTAAAGATTGACTGTTGACAATTATCCGTCAACAGTCAACCAATATTACTAAATTATTAACTTGCTTTATAATCCATAGTTTCATTGTCACTAGGAACCAAAACCCAGTCTGAGAGTCTTAGTTTCTGATAGGTTGCCCAGCCTTTAGAACCGCCAGGTACTGGGTAATCTGGGACAGCATATTGGGGAAAAGCTGTGTACGGACGCCAAGCCTCATAAGGGGAAGTCCGTAAGTGCAACATTTTTGGTTCATTGCTACCAAAGCTCGATAACCAGCACATTTGTTTTACCATGGGATACTCCTTGATTGTGAATTAGAGCTAGAGAGCCTTGGTTAACTGACCCTGTGAACAGTAAGTAGGTGATAAATTACTCTGAATTCCTGAGTTGCTGAATTCATCGATAATTTAGCAATTCAGTTTAAATGTATTTATAGCTACCTACATGATGCACTTAATAATGTTATTCTGTATCAGTCGCCTTGACTCTAATTGCTGTGTTTATTGTTTCTTCAGTAATTTAGCTGTGGATTCCGGAGAATTGGGTTAAGCTAATCAGAATTTAATTTGCAAATTTACCGTATGAGGCAAAAGTAAGCATTTAGCCGTCAGTGGTCAGTGGTCAGTGGTCAGCGGTCAGCTATCATGCTTAACATAAACCCAGGGTAGCTGCGCCTATTCGCAATAAATTAAACGAATGCTTAGCTATACAAGCTGATAGCTGATAGCTGAACGCGCACGCGTGTGCGTAGCACATAAGCTTATAGCTTACTTTCATCCCTTGCCCCCTGAGCTTACTCACTCCAAGGTGGAGGATCTCCGATTAAACTGTGCTTAACGAAATTCCTGAAATAAATTTCACGAATTGACATCTGTCTATAGAGCTCGCACAGAAGATTCTTGGCTTGGTCAAGGTCGATGTTTTGAATTTGCGTCTCAAACACCTTAAGATTGAATTCTTGTTCTAGGGAAAATTCTATTGGTTGATGTTTTTCCATGATGATTTGACTCCTATAAGTTTTCAGAAATTACCGATTCGTTAGAACCTTTTATCAAGTTAATTAGGAGTGGGTAACTTTACTCCTTAATTACTTATCACCTTGAGTTGGGATTTTTATGCAAGGATTACTCTAAATAGGCTTTATACTAGTTATGATGGCAAATTTTAGGAAACTTTACAGTACCCTTGCGGGTACTTTGTATCCGACCAAAACCCATCCTTAACTATCACATCGGCAAAGCAACCAGAAAACGCCTCCGCGCTTCAGGGGATATCCAGAGAAACCAGAGCCCCCAATCTGGTAGCGTAAGTAAAAATACTTATCTGTATCTAAGTTCTGATTGCTATATCGATAGTTTCAGAATAATTGGCAGACAAGACTAGAATGCCTCAGTATTTATCTCAGTTTTTTGTTCCAGTTTTGAACTCTCCACGGGTTGAAACCGCGTGGATTCTAAGAGTCGTGTCGTTACGCGGGTTAAAACCGCGCTGCACGACGCTTCACGATACGATCTAGATAACGAGTCCAATTTGTATCGTTGTGGCAGGTTCAAGTCTGCTCTACCGACCTCGGCTAGGGGGAACCCTAGCTGTGTCGCTACTTTCCTAAGAATATTGCAAGCTCCATTGCAGTCGGCGTTAATTAATGCGCCTTTCCCTGACTTATAAAGACCACGCTTTACTCTTTTTCCGCTAGGTTTCCACCCCTGCGCTTTGGCGCACGCTACGCGAACGGGTTTCGCACCAAGTACAGGTAGAAAATCACGATCTAAGAAGCTGGCTTTACTGGTATAACTTTCCTCTGTCTGAACAAATTTGATACCGTGTTCAAGGCACAACTGCTCAATTCTATTTTTCAACTTAGCAGTAGGAATTTGCACGAACTGCTGGTTATTCCTTTTTCCAATGTTAATACTGTCTTTGTTCCGCTTGTTCCATCCAAATACGACTGTACTAACTTCATTCCTTTGACACCAGTTGACGATAAACCTAGCTACTTTATTCACATTATCGCGCATCTGCCTGTTGCGCTTTTCAGTCAAAGAGGCTAACTGATCATCCCAGTAGTCTTGGGCTTTCCCTTTCTTGATCGCAGCTACACGTTTGTTGTACCACTGGTTTTGAGATTTAACTTTTTTGCCATCTATAATAAATGACTTACCTACGTTAGAGACACAAGTTAGCCAGTTACTTAGACCTGGATCAATACCTAAAACATTATTCGTTGGTGCGATTGGCTCAACATTTTCTCTCTCGTACACAAACTCTAGATAAAAACAGCCATTCCTAGGGACAAATCGATATTCCTTTATCAACTTGAAATCGATATTGGATGGCATCGGAAGCAAGAAGTGCTCAATTCCAAACCAAGCTTTAACCTGCTTTCCTAAAGTAAATTTTAGTTGGCCTAGACAACGTTTCACCCATCGAGCAGGATAACTAACGATAGCTAAGCCGCCCTTTTTCCGGTATTTCGGAACTCTAGGCTTGTCTGTCAACTGCCCTTTGTCGTACTTCTTCTTGAGGGCTTTGTAAGACTTAAAAGATTCAACAACTCCGTGCAGTGTTTGCTGAGCACATGCCGATCTCATGGCTTTAAAGTGGACGTTACTCTTCATGACTTTGTCCAACTCGGCATTATTAAGGTATTTGCCATTTTTGAATAACATTTGACGGCCGTAATACAAACCGCAATTGGTAAGCTTATTAGCCTCCGAGCAAATAAACTCTATGACTGCCTGATTCTCCGGTGTTGTAGTTATTAAGTGCTGCTGACATCCGTACATCTTGTTGCTCCCTTATTGTTTATAATATATATTGACTATACGTCCACTGTCAACATCTATGAGTGCAATAACTGAAAATATTTTCAGGACAAATCCACATTCGGTAACATTGCTGAATTACCACTTTGTCTGGTGCCCTAAGAGAAGGAAGTCTGTACTCGTCGGGAAGGTAAAAATGAGATTACAAGATATTATTTTTGATTTATGCGCAGAAAACAACTGGCGATTGATCGCAAAGCGAGATAATGCCAGATCACGTCCACATGTTCTTGGAGGTAGATCCTACTTTCGCTCCATCAGTAATAATCATGCATAGTAAAAGGGCGAGCTTCCCATCATCTTAGAAGAGAGTTCCCTGAACTGCTAAAACTCCCAACTCTTTGGTCTCCTAGTTATTTTTGCTCAACTACCGGAAACGCTAACACAGAAACCGTCAAAAGGTATATAGAGAATCAAAAAGGCAAATAATACAAGAGCCGGGATGAATCCCGGTTCGCTCCACGCCCACCTAATAAATTAGGTGGCTAACTCTCGCTTGTTAGTTTTCTGTTTCAGTTATATGATCTCAATAGATATATTCAAGGTAAATTGATGCCAGTTATAGAAGTTAAAACCTATGTAGAATATCGGGACAAAGGTTACTGGATCGCAGGCACACGAATTTCTCTCGACTCCGTTGTGTATACTTTCCGCAACGGATTATCACCAGAAAGTATTGTTCAATCTTTCCCACTGTTGACCCTTGAACAGGTTTACGGAGCGATCGCGTTCTACTTAGCTAATCGTGAGCAGATTGATACTTACCTCGCTTTGGAAG
>NZ_JAAHHU010000369.1:0-4225 GCF_010672095.1 Moorena sp. SIO3I6
TCGGTTAATGCTAATAGCACTACCCATTAAAGTTAGGACATTGATACAAGCAACAAAAGCTCTTGCCCATAGCGCTATACATTTTTGCCCACCCACAAAGCTATAGCGATATAGTTGTGTTTGCGATCGCCCAGCGCTATATTTCCAACGACATAAATAGGCGTTGCCTATTTATGTCGTTGTTATCTGGTTGTGGAAGGGATAATAAGCAAAGCTTTATCTCTTCTATAGCATTTAGAAATATATCCTAAACAATCTTGCTGAATCGCTTTTTAATAACACAAAAAAAATTATCCATGCTCTTTCATACTCCTCCCTGCTCCCTGCTCCCTAAAATTTCTACTTCACCGAATTTAAACCCAGTAGAATTTTCTATTTTAAGCTAATTAAAGCTTTGATTAAGCTAGGAGTTTTAGGGGAGAAATATTGGTACGTTTTGATCAACTATTTTGATAACTAGCTCAGTAAAATACCTTAGGGTGATCGCTTAATTAATTTTGTTTGTGGAATTTTATACTGAGCTAGTCAATACCTTGAATACAGGAATTAATTTCCTAGAAACAATACCAGGAGAAATATATGGCAACTTTCACTGTTGACACCTTAATTGATGAAAATGATGGCATTGGTACGGGTGGTGTTTCTCTGCGAGATGCCATTGAAGCAGCCAATAATACCCCAGGGGACGATATAATTGAGTTTGCTCCCAACCTCACTGGAACAATTGCCCTTACTAATGGGGCACTGGAGATTATGAGTAATCTGAGCATCGAAGGTAATGGTGATATCACTGTAGATGCTAACAATCAATCCCGTGTCTTTACGGTCGATGATGGAGATACAACCACTGATCAAACCGTGTTGATTGATGGGTTGACCATTACTGGAGGGCAAGACACCCTTGTTGGTGGTATCTTTAATACTGAAATACTAACTATCAACAACAGCACCATTGCCGATAATAACGGCGATATCGGCGGCGGTATTGTCGTCAGCGGCGACGGAACGGCTAATATCGATAACAGCACCATTGCCAATAACGACGGCTTTGTCGGCGGTGTCAACGTCTTCTTCGGCGGAACGGCTAATATCGCTAACAGCACCATTGCCAATAACGACGGCGTTATCGGCGGTGTCAACGTTGACGTCGACGGAACGGCTAATATCGCTAACAGCACCATTGCCAATAACGACGGCGTTATCGGCGGTGTCAACGTCTTCTTCAGCGGATCGGCTAATATCGCTAGCACCATCATTGCCAATAACCAGAATAATAATGATATTTCGGGGGATTTCACCAGTGGTAGCAACAACCTGATTGGAAATGGTGATGGTGGAACCGGCTTTACTAATGGGATGAATGGTGATTTAGTTGGAACCAGCGCTAATCCCATTGATCCGCTCCTCGGTCCATTACAAAACAATGGTGGTCCTACTGAGACCCTAGCACTTCTTCCTGGTAGCCCTGCCATTGATGCTGGCAGCAATCCTAATAGCTTGACTACTGACCAACGAGGTGCTGGATTTGATCGAGTACAGGGTGGTGTCGCTGATATTGGTGCTTTTGAAAGTGTTACTCCACCAGTTACTCCACCAGTTACTCCACCAGTAACCCTTCCACCAGTTATATCAATTGGGATTCTCATGGGTACTCAACGTGATAATCTCTCCGGTGGTAAAGGTGATGATTCCTTATCAGGTTTCAGTGGTAAAGACACTATATTTGGTAATGATGGCTGTGATACTCTCAATGGTGGTTCTGGCAAAGACCTGCTGTTTGGTGGCAATGATCATGATTTACTCCTTGGCGGTCGCGGTGGAGACACCCTTGATGGCGGCCAAGGGGATGATACCCTTGAAGGTGGTTCCGGTCGTGATTTGTTTGTCTTGAGAGCTGGTGATGGTGAAGATACTATCCTGGACTACTCTGATGGCATCGATCAATTCACTTTAGATGGTTTGAGCTTTGACCAACTGGAAATTGTCCAAGGTGATAACGGTACTCTACTCCAGGTTGATAGCACTGATGAAGTCTTAGCATCTTTGGTTGGGGTGGATGCTAGTGTGATTGATGCTGGAGACTTTATCAGTATCTAAGCGATGTCAGCTATCAGCTATAAGCTATAAGCATTCAGCTATAAGCATTCAGCTATAAGCATTCAGCTATAAGCATTCAGTTATCAGCTATCAGCTTTTGAATAGCTTTTGAATAAAACAGGTAAGTATTGGTTTAATCTCTGTTAAGTTAGCTGAAGGCTGACGGCTGAAGGCTGACAGCTTACATTCACCAACCCCTCTCGATCAAGTCACCAGTAAAAGTTCAATAAAGCGATTCCAGGTCATCGCTTCTCCATTGATGCGACCATATAAAAAGTTCACTTCCTTTACACTAAGGGGTGATTCACCTACACTAACAAAAGCTAAATTCATTTCATCGATACTGATAGCATCATCCTGGTTAGAGGTTATCTGAGAAGTCTCATTTGCTACATCCAAGCCCCCGTTGGTCCCCCAATTTTGGGGGACTTTTAGAAGCCAATTGACTCTTGTTCCCCCCAAACTTGGGGGGCTAGGGGGGCAAAATTCAGTATCAAAAAACTTTTCAGATATCCTCTTAGCATCAATTGGTATAAAGTAAGTAATGAAGTCGTTATAGTTAGACATCAATCGTTGCTGACGCAATAACAATTCACCAAACTCAGCCAGATCAATTTCACCACTGCCATCAATATCCAGACAACGAAACAAATAATCTAATTCCTGTTGAGAGATACCTCGTTTGACTTGTCGCAGGTGTTCTGCTAGCTCGTTAACCGAAAGGGTGTTACTGAAATCGGTATCAATGGCATTAAAGAGATATTCGATATTTCCTTTGGTTGAGGTGGAGGCAGACTCAAATAAATATAGCTGGGGTTTACCGGCCATTGCCCCTTGCATCTAACGGCGAAATGTGGTAAGGATATCTTTGGCAACCAGGTAACGCTGGCAATGTTCTTCTGGGCTAGCGATCGCATGTAGGGGAACCGGGACTAATGACGGCAGTGTCTGCTGCAAATACCGGAAACCTAGGATTGTGACCAAACAGAAGGGTAAGGTCAGGATGGGCAAGTTAACTAGGCTGAAGATGTGGCTTAAAATGCCCCCCAGGAGAGTTGAAAAAAAAGCCAAAAAAATGCCCGCAAGTAAGCTGCGCAGGTTGGGGGCAAAAAATACTCCAGAAATAGCCATTGCTGTCAAGATGGCGTTGTAACTGCACAATCCAGCCGAGATGGTGTCAGGACGGATACCTACTATCAGCGCCGCCAGGGTACCGAATACTCCCCCCAATAATCCGACAGCTGCCCCAATCGGTGTACACCAGGCAACTGCCGCCAGGACCAGCACCCCAGCCACAACCTTATCCATGAAAAACACCTGCCCAAACCCAATCGGCACGGAGGTGGCAAGTTGCCACCAATTGATCGGTTCCAAGGCCGGTGGGGGAGTCGGCGTGCTCCCCAAGGTATAAACTGGTTGAGGCATCCAGACCGCAATCACCAGAAATAACAGCGTTGCCGCAATAAAGGGCAAGGTTAGGGGGGGAAATTTCAGCTTGCTGGCAAACCAGACTCCGACGGTCTTGATCAACAGGGTGGTAAGAGTAGAAAAGATGATAGCCCCCATGAGCCAGAGGGGATTCCAGTTACCATTCCCGGATGCCCCAAAAGTAGCAAGTGCTGCTCCGACTAAAATCCCGTTATAGCCAAAGATACCGTTGCGAAGACTATCGCGATTGAGATCAAGGAAGATCGCAGTTACGGTTGAAGCCACCAGACCCACTACACTCATCACCCCCAGCCAAGGTGACTGAATAAACAGTGCTACCAAAATCAATAACCCACTCAGGGGGTTGTTCACAAAGATCACCTGGCCAATGCCACGCAAGTTGTAATTAAAAAAATCCCACAGGGGTTGATGGGCTAAGCGTTGATTGAGAGATTGCAATGTGCCTGCCCCTGGTAGCAACCAGGGAAATAGCTTAGTCCGATTGGGTTTGAACAGTACTAGGTTGGCAATTAGTTCATGGAGCGGTGAGGGTTCAGGGGTAGCTGGGGGAATAGAAGATTTAATCATAGTTGAACAATAGTCAAACTATTCCAAGCAGCAGTGGAGGGAGTCGTCCAGCGAGGCAAAGCCAACTTGGGAGATAAGACCATGTTAGATGCTCTATCACCCGCAGCCAATG